>JAUXFJ010000060.1 GCA_030620065.1 Anaerolineaceae bacterium | reverse complement strand
ATTGAATTTGAAACCCGGTGTAAGCTCCATGCGGTCGTCTACTTTCACGCGCAGCCCGGTCAGCATTTTCTCTACTTTAGCAACGGCTTCCATTACAGCGGTCTTCTCTTCGTCTTTGCGGAAGATAGGCACAATGACAACTTGGATGGGAGCCAGGTTCGGTGGCAGGACAAGACCCTGATTGTCGCCGTGGGTCATAATAATGGCACCGATGAAGCGGGTTGAAAGTCCCCATGAAGTTGTCCAACAGTATTGGAGCTGGTTGGATTCGTCCAGGTATTTCATATCAAAAGCTTTGGCGAAGTTTTGACCAAGGTTGTGGGATGTGCCGGATTGCAGGGCGCGGGTGTCACCCATCATGGCTTCAATTGTGTAAGAGTGAACTGCGCCAGCGAACTTTTCGGATTCACTCTTTTTGCCGGGGATGACAGGCACGGCAGCTTCATTGACTGCAAAATCTGTATAAATGTTGAGCATCCGCAGGGTTTCTTCCTCGGCTTCTTTTGCCGTGGCATGTGCTGTATGACCTTCCTGCCAATAGAATTCCAGCGTGCGCAGGAAGAGGCGCGTGCGCATTTCCCAACGCACGACATTGCACCACTGATTGATCAGCACTGGCAGGGCACGGTAGGATTGGATCCACTTGGCGTACATTGTACCGATAATAGTTTCTGAAGTCGGCCGGACGACAAGTGGTTCTTCCAGTTTCGTTCCACCGCCGTGTGTGACTACGGCAAGCTCAGGGGAAAATCCTTCAACATGCGCCTTTTCCTTTTCAAGGAAAGACATGGGGATGAATAAAGGAAAAGCGGCATTCACATGGCCTGTCTCTTTAAAGCGTCGGTCAAGTGTCTTTTGGATGTTTTCCCAAAGTGCCCAACCATATGGGCGAACGACCATGCAGCCGCGCACAGGTGCATAATCAGCCAATTCAGCTCGTAATACAAGCTGGTTATACCAATCTGAATAATTCTCTTCTTTCGAGGGTAATTTTTTTTCATCCATTATTTTTTCTTCTCACTGATAATAAAAATATATTTTTTGGAAACTCTTTGGTTAGTCCAGCATTTCTTTTAATAAAGCAACCGCACTGTGAATGTCAGGTGCGAAATGCAGACAGGTTCGGTAAGATTGAGGTATATAGTCACCCAAGTTATCAAAGAGGGTGTCAAAGGTTGCTTTCCAGCCCTCTCCGATCACGATCAGGGGTTTGGGCTCAAAGGCGTGAATGATCATCTGGTCCCAAGTAAGACAAATCTCAACCAGCGTACCTGCTCCACCGGGCAGTGCTAATGCACCGTCACATTTGTGGATCAAAAGGTCAAGGCGTTGGCGCAGGGTGTCGTTTTGCCATTCTTCCTGCACCCATTCATTAGCTTTAGCATCCCGCCAAGTTTCAATTTCGCGACAAGTTACACCAATTACATGTCCTCCAGCTTCAGCAACACCTCGTGAAACTGCTTCCATCGTGCCCATATATCCGCCGCTAAGGACTTCGTAACCAGCTTTACCGAGCAACTGACCTAGCTCGAGAGCCTCTCGATAGGGTTTCTCATCCGGTTTCGGATTTGATCCGCCAAACACAGTAACCTTCATACTTGATCACTTTCCTTAATCTCATTTTCCCATTGACGCTTGTAATTGACTTTCAACTTATCAAAGATGGCTTGTTCAAGATCAATTTTGGAGATGCTGGCAAGCTGAAGCAGGTAGAGACTTACATCTGCCAATTCACTCGCCAGCAATTGAGGGGCTGGGGCTGCATCCTGCCATTGGAATAATTCCAATACCTCTGCTGCTTCAAGACTTAGGGAGATTGCCAGATTGCGGGGTGTTTGCGGCTTTGGACTCTTTGCCTCGTACCAACCTTTGTCGGTTACAAAAGTGTGCATCAATTGGGTAAGTTCTTTGATATCCATAATCTAGGAATTATACCTGAGAAAAATTGCTCTTATTTATGATTGATGACGGTTTATGCTGAAGTCCCAGCAAATTAAAAAGGATGAATAAGACAGGCAACTACACAGGAGGAGAGTGGTCAGGCATTTAATAACTTCAGGATTTGAAAGCCAGAAGTCCAAATGCGCTTGGTTTTGGTGTGATTCTCATAAAACCCGCCTGCTTAAGACGTTGAATAACCCCGCGTGTAACAATGGCGCCGATTTTGCTGTTTGGGTTGCCGATATAATGGAACAGCTTGCCTTTTGGAGCAAGAACACGAAAAAGCTCGCTGTAGAAAGCATGTGAATAGAGATCGCCGGCTAATGAGAAGGTGGGTGGGTCATGCAGGATCTGGTCAAAGGAATGATCAGGCAGCGATTCGATAATATCGTAGCAGTCTCCAAGTGCTAGGGAGATATTTGGACTGTTAAAGAGAGCGTGTGACCAGGGATTTTGCCTGCACAAGCCTAACACAGCCGGTTCGACTTCAATGCTCATCACCCATGCGGCTGTTTTTGAAGCCGCAATCGCGGTATAACCCAACCCTGTTGTGGTATCCAGTAATTTGCCCTTGATGGTGCCTAATGCTGTGATTTTTTGGAGTGTATCTTCCCATGGATTGGTATCTTTGATGCGGTGCATGGGGATGCCTGAGATCAACATCGTCGGCGCGGATGCTGTTGGCATCAGGCTGTAATAACGGTTACTGCGTTCTGAAAATTCTTGGATCTTATGGATGCCATTTGCATCTAATCTGAAACATGAATTTTTGGCATGTTTGATGCGTTCGACATCATCCCATGATAAATGAGTTGTACAGGGAAATGTGACCCCGTCTTTAGAAAGCGAAACTTCAAGTTGTGTTAAAGACAGATCGGGTGACATGATTTGCTTGACCGCTTTGCTACCTAGTGGTGGATTGAGCTGCTGTACCTGAAAATGGGATAGGACGATCATTGCTTATTAACCAAACACCCCCGGAGGAGGGGATGCAATATGATGGTACACCATGGATGTACCAGACGGGATGAGAGAATCGAATTTAGTCATTAATTGCCAAAAAATAATTCCTGCCAAATCTGCCAACTCTTTATTCGTTCTTGCGTAACTGCAGGGAATGGGGTTAGTACGGGTGTTTGCCCGGCGGGAGGGACGATGATGATTGGTATGTCACCTTCCTCAATCATGCGAGCTTCTTCGCGCGCCCATTCTTCAAGTGCAAGGGCGGAGGTGGCGTATATGATCTTGTTCTCATAGCTTACTTTGGTCATCTCGAACTGATAGACCTGAGTGCTCAATTGATCGCGCTCTTGATTCAAACGCAGTAAAAGCACCATGCGGTTATTAAAATCCATCATCAGCAGGACCAATACGATGATAACAACGATCAGGATCAGACGGCGATCGGTTAGTTTAAACTTTTTCATAGGCACCAAAGCAAATACTTCTTATGTATCATAAGAATCTAGATGCACAAATTGTACCATTCAATGGTGGGATGGAAAAGAAATGACCCCTTGCGGGGTCAGATGCCGAAGGAGGGATTTGAACCCTCATGAGCTAATGCTCACTACGCCCTGAACGTAGCGCGTCTGCCAGTTCCGCCACTTCGGCCAGTGTGTTCAATTCTATCTGAAATCATCAATTTGTCAACCCAAGAGCTGATTTATGGTGCTGAGGAAGTATTTGATATCGAGAACGACTGTAGCGGATATTGTTAGGTATAATTTCAAGCATGAAACTCACTAAAAGTAGCCTGTTGGGTTTGGTATGTGTTGTTCTCTTACTGGGCTGCACGCATAACCCGGATATACCTAAAATGCCGACAAATGGTGAAATCAGCGCTTCAGCAGCAGTGACTGAGACACAAACACCATCACCGAGTCCATCACTGACTCCTACTCAAACAGCAACCTTAATTCCAGCAACGAACACACCGACTATCACGTCCACACCTGGCCCTTTACCAACATTCACAAGTAAAGCCTTACGCCCGTGGGTAGAGGCGGTTTCTTATATTGATTCAACCTGCGCATATTTGCGGATGCGCTGGGATGAGGAAAAAAGCCAACCTGGCACGGTTGTTGTACCTATAATGTTCCATTCAATTGCCAAACCCGGACGGCAGATCACGGATAATACGACCATCAGCACTGAAGATTTCGAAGCGTTTATCGCTCATGCTGTGGATTTAGGATATGAAACTATTACTACTGAAGAACTCATGGCTTTTCTTGAATCAAACGCCAAAATACCCGCGAGATCAATGATCATGATCCTTGATGATCGTCGGCCTGGCGTGACGGAACTTTTTATGCCTTTCTTGGAACAGAATGATTGGACCCTTACCTTGGGCTGGATCAGTGCTAAAAATGACGAAGATCTCTGGGACAGGATGGAAGATTTGAACGCGAGTGGTCTCCTTGATATCCAGTCGCATGGATACAATCATATCTACATTCAGCCGTATACGACGGAAGAGGAGATACGCGAGGAGATCTATAAACCGATTAACCTTTTGGAGGCTCATTTTGGTCAAAGACCTTCCGCAATCATTTGGCCGGGCGGCAATTTCAATCAATTGGCAGTTGATATAGCGCATGAAGCTGGTCTGGCGCTTGGCTTTAGCGCTTTTTCCCGTGGCCCGTTGATGTTCAATTGGATCCCTTTGGGAGAGGAAGAACGCCAGATTGACGATCCTTTGATGGTGTTGCCCAGGTTCTGGAGTACAACAGCATGGCTTGCTCTTGATCGAGGCCTTAGTGTGAGCGAAGAAGCAAGCGCTGCTGCAGAAGTGGTCAAAGAGGAAGAACTGCGCTGGTTGGAGCTGTATTGCAACCAATAGAAGGTTTGAGAAAAGATAATTTATGAATAAAAAGTCCTTTGCTGTCGCAAGTTTAATCCTGATGTTGCTCTTGGTGAGCTGTTACCGACCAGCCCCGCGTTATGAAGCCTGGCAGGTGCCGGCAAGTGGCAGTACCTTGCCTTCGAACGCAGCTATGACAGAAACACCTTTTACCCCTGCAACACGCGCTCCGGGAGCCTTGATCGTCTCACCGACACCGAACCCACCCAAAGAACTGCCTACACAGAGAACAGAATCAGAACAATACATTGTCCAGCCAGGGGATACTTTGGCCAAGATCGGCATGGTGTATCAAGTTTCAGTCGCTCAGATCATGGCCCAAAATGACTTGATCAACCCTGATCTCATTGAAGTTGGGCAGGTACTCATCATACCGGCTGTTTCCTCAACAGATTTTGGGATCGGATTTAAGATCATCCCTGATTCCGAGTTGGTGTATGGCCCCTTTAGTGTCCTTTTTAACACCGAAGAGGCTGTAAGAGAAGCAGGCGGTTATCTTGCTCAATATACTGAAGTTTTGGATGAAAAGCCGTTTAGTGGTGCTGAGGTCGTGGAGCGAGTGGCACAAGAATATTCCGTGAACCCGCGCTTACTTCTCTCGGTTTTAGAGTATAAAAGCGGGTGGGTTACGCGCAGCCAACCTGCTGAAAGCACGCTGATCTATCCAATGGGGAATTACGATTCTTGGCGGCAAGGTCTTTATAAGCAGCTCGCCTGGGCTGCAAATGAGCTCAATCGCGGTTTCTATCTGTGGCAGCTCAATGCCTTATCAGTATGGATTATTTCTGATGGGTCCGTCATTCTGATAGACCCAACGATCAATGCTGGCACTGCCGGTGTTCAATATTTGATGACCTTGCTTTATAACCGCCAGGGTTGGGAAGCTGCTGTCTCAGAAAATGGGTTATTTGCTACTTTTGAGGGTTTCTTCGGATACCCATTTGATTATACTTATGAACCCCTTCTACCCGAGAATCTTAAGCAGCCTGAACTGCAACTGCCCTTCGAGCCTGGGCTTACATGGTCTTTCACCGGCGGTCCTCATGGTGGCTGGGATGATGGTTCAGCTTGGGCTGCACTGGATTTTGCGCCCCCGGGTGAAGCACTTGGTTGCCACCCGAGCTATGCTTATGTGACCGCAGTTGCCGCCGGCTTGATCGTGCGGTCTGAGCTTGGCGCTGTTGTACAAGACCTCGATGGCGATGGGTATGAACAGACAGGATGGACAATTTTATATATGCATATCAGCAGCGCAGACCGGGTTGCTGCAGGCAGCTACCTGGAAGCTGGTGCCTACATTGGGCACCCTTCTTGTGAAGGTGGGTTTTCAACCGGTACGCATTTACATATTGCAAGGCGCTATAATGGGGTATGGATATCAGCAGATGGACAACTGCCTTTCGTGATGGATGGATGGATTTCATCAGGATATGGTATTGAATATGATGGATATTTGGTGAAAGATGAGCAAACAGTTGAAGCCTGGAATGGCCGTTCAGAAACCAACCAGATCTGGCGCTAGAAAGCGATACTATCAACGCCGCGTCAGGCGAGCCTGGTTTTTGGTCTTGGCTGCATTGATATTGACATCCGTGATATGTGTTTTGGTGGTCAATCCTGTCTTGGCGCCCAATACTACGGCTTCAAGCGTTACTGAACAGCAGACAGCGCTTTTTTTATCCCCCACAGCTTTACCGCTTTCAACTCAAGGTCTTGAGACTGACCTTCCCAATAATCCTACAGTTTCTTTCCCTACAATACAAGCTGTATTGCCTACACAAGCTCAGCCAGTTACTTATCCAAAAGACACGCCAGTTCTCTATTATGCACAATCAGGCGATAGCCTGGCTGTTTTGGCGATCCATTTTGGAGTAGAGCTGAATGAGATCACTTCAGCTGATGAGCTTCCACAAGAAGGGTTGATCCCCCCGGGTCAGCTTTTGTTCATTCCTTCGCGATTGGATTCTATCAGTTCGCCCTTAAAGCTCATTCCAGACAGTGAGGTTGTTAACTCACCTTCGACCCTGGATTTTGATGTAACTGCTTTTGTTGAAGAAGCTGGTGGCTATCTTTCAACTTATGAGGAGTATTTGAGCAGTACAGGCTTTCAAAGCGGCGCGGAAATTGTAGCAAAAGTTGCCTTGGATTATTCGGTCAACCCCAGGCTTCTATTGGCTTTATTAGAATATCAGAGTGGTTGGGTCTATGGCAGTCCCAGCAATATTGCAGAGCAGGATTACGCCATGGGTTATGTAGGTTACGAGCGAAAAGGCTTTTTTAACCAATGTGCCTGGGTAGCGGGTGAAATTTCAGATGGATATTATGGCTGGCGGGAAGGCACGATTGTCGCATTGACATTCCCGGACAAGACGATGCTGCGCTTCGCGCCGGATTTGAACAGTGGAACAGCAGGGCTTATATACCTGTTCTCCCGTTTGAATAACCTGCCCGATTGGGCTGAAGCGCTCTATGGTGAGAATAGTATCATAAACCAATATGAGCAGATGTTTGGCAGCCCTTGGGTAAGGGCGCAGGCTTATGAACCACTTTTTACGGTGGATGTCGAGCAACCCGAGATGATCTTGCCTTTTGAATTTAATAAAACTTGGGCTTTTACGGGTGGTCCACATGCAGCTTGGGGGGTTGCGGATGTGCGAGCCGCGCTGGACTTTGCGCCGCCAAGCGATGGACCAGGTTGTTTAAAATCTCCCGAATGGGTTCTGGCTTCGGTGTCGGGCTTGGTTGTCCGTTCCGGACATGGCGCAGTCGTGATTGATGTGGACGGGGATGGATATGAGCAAACGGGCTGGAATTTGCTCTATATGCATATTGCAACCAAAGACCGCATACCGCTTGGAGCCTGGGTTGAGGTTGGTGATCGAATCGGGCATCCATCTTGTGAAGGTGGGCGTTCAACCGGAACGCATGTACATCTTGCCCGGAAATATAACGGCGAGTGGGTGCCTGCGGATGGCCCTTTGGCTTTTGTGTTGGATGGTTGGAAAGCCAAAGCAGGTCCAACGGATTATTCAGGCTGGTTGATAAAAGGCGATAAAATTATTTGTGCCTGCACTGCAAGTACATTTGAATCCCAACTCAGGAGAGAAGAGGAATAGCTGTACAGGTCAAAGCCCATCTGTGAGGGAACCAGATCATTAATTTTATGATATATTAACATTCCTTGATGGAGCTATGTTTGCATAATAAGATGATGTTAAAACAGGGCTTGTGTGTGATTAATAGCAACGTCTTTAACTGACAAATGATGAAAAATAATAAATCCGGCTGTGAATCTAAAATAAAAATATGGCTGGCTGCGGTTTTCTTATGCACAATTTTGCTATCGGCATGTGCACCAAGTGATCCGCCCAGGTTTCTTGTTATCTCACCTACATCTACTGTAATTTCCCCAAATGAAACAATAACACCATTTCCGACACGACCAGTCTTTGCACCAGGAACTTTGGTTGATTACACGGCACAAGCCGGCGATACT
>JAUXFJ010000004.1 GCA_030620065.1 Anaerolineaceae bacterium | reverse complement strand
TTTTGAGGTTGGATATAAACTTTTCCAGGATCATTGCTGGTTTCAAGATTAATTATGCTTCCCGGAATCAAATCACGCTCTTCATACCATTCTCGCAGACCATATACATAATGGTATGGTCTTACAACCCAGGCTGATATTTCTTGATCAGTGTCTTTATCAATAATCGTAATTTTAACCCGTTGGGTCTCGATCGCAGTTGGAAAGAAATTGCTCAATCTTGGAGTTAAGGGAATGCTACCAACTCGCCAATGAGGAAAGTTTAATACAAAGGCATTACTGGAAGTGCTAGTTTCGCTGATGCTATCGGATTGAATGAGCTCATCATCAATATTTGCTTGTATTTGAAGCATTTCTTCTATCAGCGGGTCAGCATCGAATTCAATCGGTGTATACCGCAAATATTGGGGAATTTCCCGAACTGATTCCGGTTCATTCCGGCGCAGGAACCAGGAAAACACGCCTTCCGTTCCAACCTCATCGAAGCGTTCGTCCTCTTGCAAAGCAAAGTTCAATGAGAATTCACTTAATTCTGGGTTTTCAGATACATCCGCTTCGATCTGCTCGAGTAATTCTTTGGGGTCTAATGGACCGCCATTGTGCATATCCAAAACGGCTTCAGCCAGATTTAGATGACCAAGATTGAAATCAATGATCAAAGATTTCGGAAACCAGTCAGTTCCAATCCTAACAAGGTCCTTTGAAATTGAGAGTTCTTTCTCCAACTTAGCCACAATCTGCTGACCGAATTTATTGAAGATGACCACTTCATCCAATGACGGATCATCCACATCGACTTGCCGGGGTGCATTTAGTATATGCGACTCAAGTTCAGAAGCAAAAGCACGTTTCTTGCCATTTTCAAACTCTACTTCTATTATATTAAAAGGCGGTAAATCGGGATTTTTACCATCCTTAAGCGATTTGATAACACCCTTTTCCCAATTCAGTGCTGGAAAAATCAGATGTTCACCGACTTTATGCTTATCCTTTGGTAAATATGAGATACCCAGCTTCTTCTGCCTGGATTTTTGGGAATTAATTTCATTCGCTATGCGTTCTTTTATCATTGCGCGTGCAAGCACAGCTGTAAGCAGCGGGGTTTCTTTTTCAAAGAGAAAATTGTACAGATATTCTATATCCCTTTCCTCAATTTTTAGATTATGCCAATACGAATCTTCAATCTTCAGTTGTGGAAATGCCATAAATAAAGCCTCGCAAGATAATAAATATTTATACTGCAAATGAGATTATACCGTAGGATTTCTTTAGATGTGTAGACTATTAGAATTGTGTTCATCTTTCCATCTATAGATTAAGCCCTTACTTGTTGGTATAATCGCGATCAGGCAATAGGGATCGTTACTATAAAATAAAACTAGAGTTATTTATTGCCAACCATGAAAAAATATGATAATCCGATTTATTAATTCCCGCTTGCAGTCGATGAGAAACGCAATCATTGGCTGGTGGCATGTTATTCGCACACAGAAGAATGCATGGATCCACTTATTGGCGACTGTCACTATTGTATTGATCGGTTTTTGGTTGAATTTGTCATTGCAAGATTGGTCAGTGCTCTTATTAGTTATTGCGTTGGTATGGATCGCAGAATTCCTGAATACAGCATTGGAGATCATTGTTGACCTGGCCAGCCCTGATATGCACCCCTTGGCAAGAGTGGGGAAGGACGTGGGTGCGGCCGCGGTCCTCATTGCTGCTGCAGTTGCGGTGATCATTGGGATATTATTATTAGGCCCACCGCTGATGGTAAAAATAAACGCTTTACTCCCTGTTAACTAAAACTGATTTGAAACAGAATAATTTGGCATGTTGTCCTGGCAGATATTTATACAATTCTGATATTATTACTACAGTTTATTAACAATAATGCAAATAAGAGCATGTTATACTCACGGCATTACCGAATAGAGGAGCGAAGAATGACAAACAAACCTATTAGTGTTAGCGATGCAGCTTTTGAGAAAACTGTTCTTGAATCCACTTTACCCATTATTGTAGATTTTTGGGCACCCTGGTGTGGACCTTGCCGTATGGTTGGACCTACCCTGGAGAAGATCGCTGGTGAATATGCAGATAAATTGACTGTAGCAAAGGTGAATACTGATGAAGACACTGAATGGGCAAGGAAGTATGGTGTTCAAGGTATTCCAACCATGCTGCTTATTTCAGGCGGAAAGATCGTTCACCGTCAGGTTGGAGCCCTTCCCGAACCAATGCTGAGAGAGCTTGTAGATCAATTCCTAGACGTAGTCAATAAAGATACCCCTATTGCTGAAGCAAAATAATCTTTAATATTTTTATTTGTAAACTGATAAGGCACTCAAAGTGCCTTATTATTATTTAATCATTCACGCGGTTTATGTCAGCGCCAAGGGCTTTTAATTTTACGTCGATGCTTTCATAACCACGGTCAATTTGAGCGATATTACGAATAATCGATTTTCCATCAGCTGAAAGCGCAGCAAGAACCAATGCCATACCCGCTCGAATATCCGGGCTGTCCAGATTTTCTGGTCTTAACTTTGTTGGTCCCTGCACGATGCACCTGTGAGGATCACACAGGACAATTTGAGCACCCATGCTGACCAGTTTGTCCGTAAAATACATGCGGCTTGGGTACATCCAATCATGAAAGAGAACACTGCCAGTTGATTGTGTCGCAACGACAATCGCAATGCTCATTAAATCCGTGGGGAAGGATGGCCAGGGCATCACGCTGATCTCTGGAATAGCATTTCCCAAGTCAGGTTCAATTACAAGTGCTTGATTTGGTCCCACAAGAACATCATTTCCGTCAATCTCAATATTCACACCCAATCGTTGCATGACCAGATTGATCATGTTCAGATACTCTACTCCTGCATTCTTGATCCGGATATCACCGCCGGTGACAACAGCGGCACCGATGTAACTGACTACCTCAAGGTAATCAGGTCCAATTGAAAACTCTCCACCAGATAAATCTTTTACACCAGTAATGTGCAGCGTATTGGAACCAATATTTTTTATATTTGCGCCTAAACTATTCAGCAGATGACATAATTCCTGGATATGTGGTTCAGAAGCCGCATTGCGAATAATTGTCTTGCCCTTGGCTAACACCGATGCCATGATCGTATTTTCAGTAGCTGTTACGCTTGCTTCGTCAAGGAGGATATCTGCACCAATTAACTTTGGTGCCGTAAAATGGAATGTACCGTTATACTCTGTTCTGGCTCCCAACTTGTCCAATGCCAAAATGTGGGTATCTACTCTCCGCCGGCCAATGACATCACCACCGGGTGGCGGCAAATGTAACTCGCCAAATCGCGCGAGTATAGGACCAGCCAGCAAAATGGAAGCCCGTATATTGCGGCATAAAGTTGGTTCAAGATCTGCTGGATGAATATCCTTTGCATGCAATTCCAGAGTAGAAGGTGAACCCAATTCTCTAATTTGAACGCCCAAACTTTCTAAAAGACTCCGCATAGTTTGGATATCCGTAATATTGGGTACATTATGCAAAACAATTGGTTCAGTAGTAAGCAGACAAGAAGCCAATATTGGTAAGGCTGCATTCTTGTTCCCAGAGGGTGTCATACAGCCATGCAGGGGTCTCCCGCCATTGATTATAAATTTTTCCATAGAAACCTCTTTTGACCTTCTTTTGCGATTGGTAGTCATACTAAATTTATCATAATGATAATGTGTGTGGAAAACAGGTCGTCAGTCTTAAGTTCATCGGGGGCCAGAGGAGAGAACCTCATTTGCCACATGAGTTTTGTATTGCTCAAAGTTTTGTTTAAACCGGTTAGCCAGCATCCTGGCAGTATCCTTGTAACCGGCTTTATCGGCCCAAGATTTTTCCGGACATAATGTTTCTATCGAAATATCGGATATTTCTTCAGGAATTTCTAAATTAAAGATTTCATCATTTATGGTCTGCGTATCGTTAAGCGAGTTTGATAAAACAGCTTTGATCATTGAGCGCGTTACTGGCAATGCAATTCTATGGCCAACACCATAAGGTCCCCCGGTCCAACCTGTGTTTAGTAACCACACATGTGTACCAAATTCCTCGAGTCTTTCCCCAAGCAGATTAGCGTAAACACTGGGATGCAGGGGCAAGAAAGGAGCACCGAAACATGCAGAAAATGTCGCTTCGGGTTCTTGTCCAAGACCGCGCTCCGTTCCAGCTAATTTAGAAGTATAACCGCTCAGAAAATAATATAGAGCCTGATCAGGTGATAGGCGCGCCAGGGGAGGGAGAACGCCAAAGGCATCCGCAGTAAGCAGGAATATATGCTTTGGGTGACCGCCATATCCGCTTTTTACATAATTGGGTATGAAATGCAAAGGGTAAGCTGCACGTGTGTTTTCGGTGTAACTATTATCACTAAAGTCAGGCTCTCGTTTATTGTTTAGTGGAACGTTTTCAAGAACGGTCTGAAAACGTTGTGAAGCATTCCAGACCAGTGGTTCCAAATCAGCATCTAATCTGATTGTTTTAGCGTAGCATCCCCCTTCAAAATTAAAAACACCTTCATCCGACCAACCGTGTTCATCATCACCGATCAGTGAACGTGTTGGATCTGAAGAGAGTGTTGTCTTTCCGGTACCGCTTAAGCCAAAAAATAAAGCGACATCACCTTTCTCGCCAAGATTTGCAGAACAATGCAGCGATAGAACATCACGCTTTGGCATAATATAGTTCATAAGCGTGAAAATTGATTTCTTGATTTCACCAGCATACTTAGATCTACCAATTAATACCAGCTTTTGCCGTAAATCCAATATTATAAAAGCTTTCGAGCGCGTCCCATAAATTTTGGGGTCGGCTTCAAATCCTGATGCTGCGATAAGGGTAAAACCCGGTTCCTGGAAATGCTGTTGCTCGTTGATGGAAATGAATAGGTTGCGAGCAGCCAGATTTTGCCATGCATGTTCAGTTACGATACGTACTGGTATCTGGTAGGAAGGGTGCGCCCCTGCAAATACATCGCGGATAAATATTGGACGCTGTTGCAAATAGTCAACTAATTTCAGTTTGATCTGATCAAAAGTATCACGTGAGATGTATTGGGTGCCTTCTGCTAGCCAAATTTCATTGTCGCCATCATTTACTATGTACTTATCTTCTGGTGAACGCCCTGTATAAGGTGCGGTATTAACAACAAATGCACCTGAGCTTGAAAATAAGCCTTCCCCCCGATTTGTTGCATATTCTAATAATTCAGGTGCAGTGAGATTATAAAGAACTTCCTCTGAAGTTGTGAAACCGACCACTTTGAGCCAAGCAGTAATTGAGTCAATTCCCGAAGGATTCATGTTTTGCGAGATTTCCACTCCTAACGCAGATAAAAAATAGATTTATTTCAGGCCAGAATACCAATACCACAAGACATCCATGGCAGGTTTACCGTTCAGTGACGACGATGCATCCATGAGTTTAACAGGTGGAAAGAAACCACGAGAGATTATGCCATCGATCCAGTCCCGCTCAATGATCGCTTTACAAAGGGCATTATATAGGTCCACTTGTACTTGCAAATCAATAGAAACTTCGTTTAGTAACGGATCATCAGGAGAGAGTGAGACAGTATCAATGCAGGTACCATTATCAAGGACAACACAAGCCTGAGCTGCGCCATCTGCTGAGGGATATGAAATACCGATCATTATCGCTTTATTGAAATTTGATTTAAGATCAAGGATATCAGTATCCAGGATATTGTTTAAGTTCTCTTCTAAGCCTTGCAGGTTGCTGGTGTAGACACCATCTATCAGCTTTGTATTGAACTGAACATAAAACGCATCGATCATATCGACAAAGACTGGTTTTGTGTTGAAACCATCCGAGTAGGTGAGTGCCCATAGGATTTGACCTTGATATGCTGTGTTAACATTCTGCAGCGTCTCTATCCAGGCTTTTTCAGCAATTGCAGGCGCAAGTGCATCAGAGCCATTCAACAAGTAGTCCCCAGGTAAGCTTGGCAATATTTGGTCGCCGCCGATGATTAACCTCTCAACCCCTGCTACATCCGCTAATTTCGCATAGCTTAATAAGAAACGTTCGTACTCTGAATACCACTCTTGCCACCAGATGTCATCCTTGCTTGCCTTTAACCACCAAACATCGTATTTATCACCAAAATCTATCTGTGGATATAGGACAACTTGTAGACCGGCTGTCTGGGCGAGATCAATCATTTCCATCATATCGTGGGTCAATGGCGATATTCCTGGTACTGGTTGCAATAGGGGTAGTGCCGCCTGATCATTTAACTTCCAGGTTGGAGTTAAGACGATCCAATTTGATCCAACAGATATTAATTCATCAAAAACAATTGAATAACGGCTTTGATAGGATGGATGATACTTAGGCAAGAACTCAATCCCTGTTACAAAAGTTTCTTCGCGTTTTGGTATATCAGCAGCAACTACGTTTGTGGGAATATCCGTTGGAATCCAGTTATGCCACATTGATACGCTGTGTTGATAAGAATCCTGAATCCCGTAGTCAAGGAGATATGGATCATTAAAACTATCCTTATCATAAGCAAGCGAGCATTGATCGTTCCGGCAGAATCGATACGAAAGTAAATCGCTTTGATCCAATGGCGAAAAGAGAAGGTATAACCATTGATTACCTCCCATTGGCCACATTGGAATCGGTTCCATCCAAACATGGGGATTAAATTGAATTGAGACCGAATCGCTTTCTGGTGTGCTTTCTGGAACGGTAACTTGGATGAGTACAGGGTCTGCTCCTTTCGCGCGCCAGGTTTCAATTTTATCTTCGATCACGACATCTTCTGCTGGAATGATCAATTGTCGTGGATTCAGACTCCCATTAAGACTTTGTTCCGAGTTCCAAAAACCATCACCGAGGGTATATTTATAGCGCAGGTCGTTCCCCGCATGTAATTGAAGCTTAATCATCAATCGACCATCATCCAACTTACTTAATACAGGCATCCTAGATGCAAGTGTATTCACACCACCTGAAAGATCTGCGAATGTGTTGCCGAGTTGGCAGAAATTGCCCGCTAATCGAACTGGTGCTCCGACAGCGTCAGCTGGAGGTGTTACGATAAATGTCACTGTGACTAAAGGCAGGGGGGACATCTTAATATCTGCAGGCGTTGCCATATTTTCCATAATTCTGGCACCCTGCTGAAAGGTTTGATAACTTCCGTCAATTGAATAGGCAACAAGGTTATGTACACCAACTGGTATTTCTTCGATCGCAAATTTACCATACATATCGGTAAAGGTTTGATAACCGCCAGCAATGATCAAGGTATCAGGCAGCGGCATTTGGTCGACATTGCTGCTAACTGTTCCGTATAACCTGCCGGTTGTACCGGCGTAGGGTTGATCTGGCCAAGCAGTTATGATATCTTCTGTCTCTAATCCACGCACAGCATGAACCATTCTGTATCTAACGCTTGTACCTGCTACATTAACCTCAGTGTAAATACTTGATCCCAATCGAACATAACGATACTTTATGTCTGAGCCAAGAGCAACAGATATTGACGTTTGGTAGTGTGTCTCGTCCAGCATCTCCAGCTCGTGGCGGTTGATATTAAGGGGAAGCCCTGATACTTCATCCAGAATATCCACAGCCAGTTTTTCACCATCGGGGAGTGGAGCTGGTATCAATACTGTAAAGGTAACATTGACAAGATCAACAGGATTAAGGTGTTTAGGATATGTAGGTGCCGGAGGGATTGGTGTCGAATCAGCTGGTTGGATGACCAAGGAGCATCCAGATGCAAGATTCGAAACAATCATGATAAAGACGAAAATCAATAGTGAGGATTTGGTTTTGAATAAAATAAGTTGACGATGCATGTGTCCGCCTACTTCTTAAGGGATTTTTTGATTTCTTCAAGCTTAACAGCTAAACTACCAAGCACGCCATTTATGAAACGGGGGGAACTTTCTGAGCCATAACTCTTGGCTAACTCAATTGCTTCGTTAATGCCTACTTTTAGGGGCGTTTTATTGAAAATTGCTACTTCCCAAAGAGCTATTCTGAGGATGTTTCTGTCGATTATCGCGACCTGCTCAAGTGGCCATTCTGGTGCATGCTGGGCAATGAAATTATCAAGCTCAGCTGTACGACTCGTAACACCCGTTACGATCGTTTGGATAAATTCAACTAAATCCTCATCAAATGCGTTATCGTTCAACCTTTCATGAAGCACAACCCCAGTAGGATGGCTGGTTATGTCAATCTCAAATAGAACTTGCAAGGCAACACTGCGCGCCTTGGTACGAGATTTCATGAATGTTAAACGCCGTAATCGATATCAATAATATGAATATTGACATAAGCGACATCCATCCCCACCATTTCGGATATCGCTCTGGACACTTTTTGTTGAATATTCCTACTGACCTCTCTCACATTTACGTCATTGTTAAGAACAACATAAACGTCAGCACTTACAGCATCCTCTTTGACAGCTATATCGACGCCCTCACCTTCGTTCTTTGTAATCATGCGATCAAACGGGTTCAATAGTGGTGCCATACGGCTGACACCCGGCACACTTAAGGTCGTTAAGCGTGCGATGGTATGCAAAACTTCAGGAGCAATCGTAGTTTTTCCTATCGCTTTATCACTCATATTGGAAATTACCTCTTTTCAGAAAGAACCTAATTTTCAGTATTATATACCAGTAAATTTGCAGATCATTCTGTTGGCAAATGTCCACTGATCCAAATTGTCATTAAACTTACATCATCCTGGTTGGTTTTAAAATCAGGAAATACCTTCTTGAAAGCTTTGAAAACTTTCTCTGATGTCTGAGATTTTGGCCATTTAGGCAGAAAAGCTTCCTCGTCATCTATTATCTCTCTGTCCATTGAAAGGCATTTCCATTTCTTAGTTTGCAGAAATGATTTAACATTAGTTCGCAGCTTTTTTTGAAGCAAAACCCAAAGCTCAAGTGTAATTCTTACCAAACTCGATTCCTTTTCAAATGCTTGAGCATAAGCATTAACTTTAAGAGAAAGTGGAGCAAGCGTAGGATTCCTGAAACCATTTACTTTCACATATTTCTTTATTGCAGCAATAAGCCTTGCTTTATCATTAGCTTTCAATTTCTTAATATGTGTCAATAAATATTCTACGACAGATTTGCGATAATCAGGTTGCATGTATACATTAACAGCCTTAAACGGCAGATAAATCTCTTCTTTTGCAGACATAACAGAGCTTCCTTTATTAATCTAAATATATTCCATTGCTGACTTCATCTAGTTCAGCTAGTTCACTTTCTTTAAGATGCCAACCAAGAGCACCTGTGTTAAGTATAACCTGTGTCTGGTTCTTGGCACCCGGAATCGGCAAAACGCCCTTACTTATCAACCAGTTCAATGCAATTTGCGATGGGCTTTTTCCGTCATAAGCATTTCCAATCTTTTTAATGACCTTTAACAAAGGTTGGAATTTTTCTAATCGCCGAGGCGGATATTTCCTGGCACGCGGACCAGACAGGGGGGCTTCCGATGAATATTTACCTGTCAATATGCCCATAGCCAAAGGACTGTAGGCGATTACGCGAATATTGAGATCATCGCAAATTTCCTTTACGCCATTCTTTTCAATATTCCGATTGATTAGATTATACTCAACTTGATTGGATGCCAAGCGAATACCATGAAATTTCAGGCGCTCATATGCGATTTTTGTTTGTTCAGCATCAAAGTTAGAGACGCCGATATTTTCAATGAGTCCACTGTGATAAACATCAGCTAATGCATCCATCCAAGTTCTAATTGAAATCGGTGGGAGCGGCATATGAATCTGATATAAAAACAACTTTTGTAGATTTAAGCGTTTTAAACTATTTTCCAAAGCTCTCAATAATGATGTCTTGGATAAGCGCCATGGAAAAGGCATAAACTTGCTTGCTATCAAGATATCATGATTTTGTTGATTTCCTTCGATAAATGTCCCCAACATTTTTTCTGAGAGCCCGTGTCCATAGACTTCAGCTGTATCAAAAAATGTTAATCCTAAATCAAGAGAGGCTTGGAAAGCCTCTTGGATATCAGTCATAGAATAAGCATTGCCATATGACCAAATCAAGCGGTCGCCCCAAGCCCATGTGCCAATGCCAATTTTTAGATCGAATAAATCCTTCATAGATGCCTTGGCAAGTTAACTTGCATAGTGAATAAATTAGTACCCGGTACTATCTTCATCCTCGTCAATCCAAAGGTTATCGTTTCCATTATCGGCATCAATATCATCCCAATTGTTAAGATCTTCGTCATCTTCCCAGTCCACAGTCTCAGTTTCACAATTGGGTGAATATGTTTGGCAGCCAGAATCCGGATTGATTTCAACAGCTGCCGCACTGCAATACTTATCATCCAAGAAGAGACAATTTAGATAGTGACAACGAATTCTAGGCATTCCTTCCTCCTAAACACTGCTGATCGCAATCATAAACCTCATGACAGGATGGCATTTTACACCAGAAGAAATAAATCGTAAAGCATGTTTCCTTTTCAAAACGGCGAGATTATATCACATTAGCCTGGGCGCTTTCGTTTTGCTTCGAACACATTTGGTAAATTTTCCAGTCTTGTCAATAAACGGCTCAAATGTGAAATACCTTCTACCGCAATAACCAAATTTATGTTAGCAAGATGTTGATTCATTTTAAGATTTAGATCAAGGAGTTGGACACCTTCATTCGAGATTGTGGTAGAAACATCCGACATCAATCCCTGCCGATCATAGGCTTTGATCTGAACAGCAACAGGGAAGGTATCTTCCGCTTTACCCCATGAAACCTTTATTAAGCGCTCTGTCTCCTTGACCCTTAACACATTGGGGCAATCTGTTCGGTGGATTGTTGCCCCGCGACCGCGTGTGATATAACCGATAATTTCATCACCAGGCATGGGGTTACAGCAACGCGCCGTTGTCGTAGCAATGCCCTTCAAGCCCATGACTATGATCGAATCGGTAGAGGTCTTCCGAGATGGAGCAGGAAATATCAGATCTAATTCTTCATCCAGGCTTTCTTTTTCAAAATCTGCAATTTTATTGATCACGCGGCCAATCGGAATGTCACCGCAGCCGATGCCTACATGCAGGTCATCTACTGATTTAATTTTGAATTCTTTGACAAGCATTTCAAGATCAACCTGTTTTAAACCCAAGCGCTTAAATTCTCTTTCCATTAAGCTTTTACCCTGGGCAAGGTTCAATTCACGATCTTGAAGCTTAAACCATTGTTTGATCTTTGATCTTGCTCTGCCAGTCTTAACCAATCCCAAATTCGGATTCAACCAATCTCGGCTTGGTCCACCACGTTTCGCAGTCAATACCTCAACTTGGTCACCTGTTTTTAGAACGTATTCCAATGAAACGAGTTTGCCGTTAACCTTTGCACCTCGGCAGCGATGTCCAACATCAGTGTGTACTTGATAGGCAAAATCTATCGGCGTTGAACCTGCTGGTAAATCGATGATATCGCCACGTGGTGTAAGTATATAAACCCTATCCCGAAATACATCGGACTTCATCCCATCCACGAATTCTTGCGCATCATCAACTTCTTGATGCCATACCATCAGGCTTTGTAACATGCTAACCTTTTGCTCATAGTCATCGGTCAAACGCGATGAACCTTCTTTATAACGCCAGTGTGCTGCAACACCAAATTCTGCATTAAGATGCATTTCTCCAGTACGAATTTGTACTTCCAATGGTTTTCCGTCATCATAGATTACTGCAGTATGGAGCGATTGATAATTGTTCGCTTTTTGGGCTGCAATATAATCATCAAATTCGCCTGGGATCGGGCGCCAATGCATATGAATAATCCCAAGAGCCTTATAGCAAGAATCGTTGTCTTCAACGATAAGACGCACGCCACGTAAATCCCTTACCATCTCAAATGTTTGATCATTACGGATCATCTTGCGGTAAATTGAATAAATGTGTTTTGGCCGTCCAGAGATTCTTGCTTTAATATCAGCTTTTTGTAATACGGATTCTAGATGTTTGATAATTTTTTGAACTTCTGCTTCACGGTCAGCACGCCTTTCTGCAAGATTATCAGCAATCTCCTTGTATTTTTCTGGATTTACATACCTGAACCCGAGATCCTCTAATTCCCATTTGATCTGCCAAATCCCCAAGCGGTTCGCTAAAGGAGCAAAAATATCTAGAGTTTCTTGCGCGATGCGTTCTTGACGACTTTTTGGAAGGTATCCCAAAGTCCGCATGTTATGCAAGCGATCGGCTAATTTGATCAATACAACCCTGACATCATCGCCCATAGCCATGAATGTCTTGCGTAATGTTTCAGCAATTAACTCGGCTTTCCTGCTGCCTTTCTCTCTCTCCGATTTTTCAATAGGGACTTGTTCATCTTCGTGCTGATCTCCACGTGAAATTGATGGTAGGCTGGTAAGCTTTGTAACCCCATCGACGAACTTTTCGACTGTTTCACCAAAATCTTGGGACACGTCTTCTAGTGTAACTGACGTATCTTCGACAACGTCATGTAACAAACCAGCGATTACCAATTCAGGTGCGACTTCCAGATCAGCCAGTATGATAGCCACGGAAACACAATGTGTTATATAGGGCTGCCCAGAGGCGCGTTTTTGTCTTTTATGGGCTTTTGCAGCAAAATGATATGCCTTCTTTATCAGTTCGCGTTCAACAGGGCTAAAATTAGTGGGGAGATGTTTTACTAATTGTTCAAGATCCATCTTATTTAACCAGGTTATTTAGTAATTCAATAGCCTCTTCCGGTATAGAAAACAAATGTGTTTTCATACCAAGTTTGCTTGCCGATTCAATATTATCCTTGAAATCATCAATAAACAGTATTTCACCCAATTGTACATTCATCTGCTTAGCTGTGTGGCGGTAAATATTTGGATCAGGTTTGGCAATGCCTAGCTCACAAGAGATTATGATCTTGTCAACCGTTTTTCCTTCAATAATGCTATACACATCCTTGAATAATTCCCGAGCCCCCATCCAGGCATTGCTTAAGATCGCAGTTCGAAACTTTGGCCTTAACGATTTTACGGAGTCCATGAGGGTAGTATCAAAGAAATCACCCTCCCAAAAATCAATCTTCAACTGTTCTAATTCTCTAGTATTTAAGGATAAGGTATCCTGAACTGATTTCCAGACTTCACCTTGTGATGCCTGGCCAATCGTAGACATACTGGCAGCTGCCGACCTAAATACCAATTTGTCAAGTTTTCCATCTGACAGCCCTAACTTTTGCTCCCATTTTTGTCGGTAAGACCTGTCTAAGGTACGTAAAAGCACACCCCCAAAATCAATCACTACAGACTTTATTAGCATGATTTTATTATATCCCTTTACTTCAACTGCTCAACTCTTGCGAACTCCCTATCCAAGCCTAGCGAATCTAAAGCTACAATCTCTTGCTTATTCAAGCGATCCAAAATCATATTCGTCAGCAGTTCACCGATGCCTGGGCCAAGCATGAATCCCTGACCACACATGCCAACAGCTAAAAGATACCCCTCCAATTCATTGACTTTCCCGACAATGGGTGACCCATCAGGCGTCATGGGATAGGTACCGCGCCAGGTGCGACGCACTCTGATATTCTTGAGCTTTGGCATTATATCAATAAGACGCTTCGCAGCCATCGGCAGGAATTTACTTGTTGCCAGATTAAGGATACCCCATATTTGTGGGCTGGGTGTGACACAGAAAATGATCTGACCAGTGGGAGGCTGGTAAAAGTAGAAATTAGATGAACCATTGCCTGGACGTATATCAACGATCATCGGATCAAATAATTTCTGAACCGGTTCAGTAATACCGGCTTCGTGGGCATCAGGTCTAACTGGTATCTCAACCCCGGCAAGTGCAGATAATTCCCTTGCCCAAGCGCCAGCAGCATTGATTAATAAGTTGCATGAATACTTGCCTTTAGTCGTTTCAATACCGACGATCTTCCCGCTCTTGATATGAACACTCATTACCTTCTCATTAAAATGAAACTCAGCACCAAGCTCTTTTGCCTGCCGAAAAAAGGCATAGGCAGATCTTAATGGCGATGCACTACCATCATCAGGAGAATAAGTGCCTCCCATTAATCCTTTAGAATTAAGATCAGGAATGATCTCTAATAGCTCTTTTTGATCATACCAGTCAATGTTTAAGCCATAATCATGCTGGATTGTCAATAAATCCTTTAATGTGCTAACTTCTTGATTTCGATAGGCAACAAAGGAATAACCTCCTTTGTACCATTCTATATCATCCCCATATACTTCCTGCCAACGAGAAAAATGCTCAAGGCTTCTTGAGCACAAATATATCTTTGCCGGGTCAGAGTGAGTAGCCCTGATCCCGCCTATCGCATGTTTGTTTGAGGCTTGCCCGACGCTTGGCAATTGATCTATAACAAGGACTTTAAGACCACCCTTTGCTAAAAAAAGGGCACTGGGCGTCCCAATTGAACCTGCCCCCACGATAATGACATCGAAATTATGAGATGCCTTTTGATTCCTAGCCGCCATTATTTTTATCCTTATTTTGGCGTGAACCCGCCAGCGTTTCAAGCGGTACTTCAACGAAGACAGGACGTTTCGTTGTCTCGCTAATTTCTTCGAAAGGAATCCCTTCTTCTCGAAAGATGTTCTGTATTAAATGCAGGCAGGTTTTACCGCCACAGGCTCCCATGGATGCATTTGTAATCGCCTTGATTTGATTGATATCACGAACACCTTTTTGGATAAGAGAGCGAATATCCTCAGCTTTTACATGTTCACAGCGGCAAATATAGGTTTCATTATCAATGCGAGAGGCTTTTTGTTCATCTGCGATGTTATTCTTTTCAGGTGCTGGTAGACGTATGCCTGCTATCTTTACAGCAATTGCAGCCGGCGCTTTTACTCTAATAATCAAAGTGCCTGAGAAGGCAGCTATTTGTCTGATCTTTGTAACAGGCAACCGCGCTAAAGATTTGCCATCTACATCTGTAACAATAATCTCATCGCCTTCATTTATTTTATCGCGTGAGAATTCGTAGGGGATGGAGACAGTGGGGTAGGTGGGATCTTGCCTGAAATCCACAAGCGTTACTGCCAGGCCGGGGCATACTGCAACGCATCTTTCACATGCAATGCAATCCTTTTGATCTTCTGGACAAAACTCCGGGAGATGACGTATATCTTTCTCGTCTACATGTATTAAACCCTTTGGGCAGACAGTCGAACAGGGATCGCAGGGTATTTCCTGAGTGCAGTGCAGCACAGGGAAAATCTCGGCTTTAGTAACCGGTAGCTCAACCTTGAAGGTTTCGCCGGGTTTTGATTTTAAGATCTTCTCAAATTCAAACCATTCGTCAGGTATCTCTGGGAGTGAAAGCCCCAATCCTTGTGCAATTTCATTGCCCTTGATTTTTCCTGAAAATATAGCCGCAGACGCTTCAGCGATTTCCTGGGCATCACCGGCAGCATAAACGGGCAGCCCGACTTCTTCAGCTTTTTTGGTGAATTCATCGACCGGGTCCAGACCAACTGCAATCAAGACACAATCGCATTGAAATTCTTTCTCAGTTCCTCTGATTGCTTTAAATTGTTTATCGATCTCAACGATGCTTACAGAATCAACCGCATCATTTCCATTGGCACTTAGAATTGTGTGTGAAGTATAGATTGGGACACCAAGCCGGGCTAGTTTATCTCGATGCACCTTATACCCGCCGCATGCTGGCATAGCTTCAACAAGTCCCACAACATCGATGCCAGCTTGAAGTGCATGGTACCCAGCGATCAAACCGACGTTGCCGCCCCCAACGATGAAAAGCTTATCTGCCGGTTTTACTAGGTCACGATTAACCAAAGTCTGAAAAGCACCAGCACCATAAATACCCGGCAGAGTATTTCCCTGAAAAGCCAGGCTCCGTTCTCGAGCACCGGTAGCTGTGAGAAGCATGTCTGGTTTAACAAGTACATAGGTATTATCTTCTTTCCAAATGCCCACACACTTGTCCTCGTAAACTGCCAGGGCTGTTGATTGCAGCCAAACTTCAACACTTTCATACGAACGCACCTGTTCATCCAGGGTTGTAGCTATGTCAATGCCCCTTGTACCAGCATAGACAGCCTCTGTGGACCCAAAGAAACGATGCGTCTGCAGAACTAATTTTCCACCCAGGCGATGTTTGTCGTCAATTAGCAGAGTTTTAATTCCTAATTTACCTAATTCTATTGCAGCAGATAAGCCCGCAGGACCGCCGCCGATGATTAACACCGGAACTTCCACTTTAGTCGTTTCATTATATTGCGCATCATTGGGAAGATTTTCGTCAGGCAAAGAGGGTAGTCCATCAGCAGGGTAAACATGGATACCCGGACTAACCAAAGTCATGCATGCTTTGACCGGTTTACCATCGAGTATGACCATGCATTGGGAACACTGCCCATTTGCGCAAAATATCCCCAGAGGTGCTTTGTCCTTGGGGTGATGACCGAATATTTTGATTCCATTTGCAATTAGAGCCGCTGAAATGGTCTCTCCGGGGTATGTGCTTATGAGTTTATCCTGCCAATAAAACGAGATTGATTCACGATCGACGATATTGAGAATTGGATGAGTTTTTATTCGGTTGCGTGGCATTCAGTCTAAAGTTCCTTATAGTTTTAATTTTAACTTTATTAATGAACGATTAGAGCTAAATTACGATCATGAGTATAAAATCGCTAATTGATAGTATTAGAAATTATTTTACCCAAAAATATCCAGATATTCCCGATCTAATTCATCATCAGCTAAATGCGAATATCTTTGCGTAACAGCAATGTTCTTATGACGAGCTAATTCCTGGGCAAGTTTTAAATTACCTGAAGCGATAAGTACAGTCGTCACAAAATAGTGCCGGAATGAATGGGGAGTTATTGTACCTACAGCTTCTTCGCCTAAACACTGCCTGACACGTTCAGAGACTATCTTGCGTCCAGTTGTCGTGGATATTGGTTTAACCGCTTTTCCAGCAGCCCGATCATGACGAGCGAATATGGGTAGCGATTGAAGTGATTTGCCACTTGCACCATCCAATTCCGAACGCAGTGAAAGATAATCTTTTATTGATCTCATTGAGCGGCTTGAAAAACGAACAATAGCCTGGCGATTACCTTTGCCTATGATCGCTGCCCGGCCTTCGTTCCAATCAATATCACCGCGGCGCATTTGACAGGCTTCATGCACTCGCAGTCCAGTATCAGCTAATGTTAGCAGGAAAGCCCTGTCGCGCAAATTGATAAGGTGATTAATGTGATTTTCCACAGCTTTGGCAGACAGGCTCAACGCATAAGCTAATATTTTATCGATTTCTTCGCGTGGAAACTGGGGTAGTCGTATACCTGGCCTGCGTGAACGCTGTTTTACCAGTAGACGTACCCGCGGCAGATTGATATTGATGATATTCTCACCAGCTAAATACTCATAATAGCCAATCGCAGCAGTCAAATAACATTGTTCACTAGCAGGTGCGTAATCCTTCAATGCGGTCGCTAACCAGGATATCGCATCCTCTTTTAAGGCTGTTATCAGTGTTTCTGCTGGCTTTAAATCATGATCTGCGAGTACAGAACCGAATAGAGCCATCCCGTTGCGGTAGGTGCGATATGTATTTTGGCTTCTGGACAAGTTCACTGAATCTAAATAACTTGCAACAGTTTGCGAAATGGTGAGAGTAGCCTTATCGGGTGGGTAAGTCATAGCCATATTATAAGATGATTTCAGATATTATCAAGAAATTGCGCATAGCTTATCATTGCTTCTTATAGTTAACGATCTCTATACGAAACACCGCCTATTTTTTCTCGTAAAACTGCTCTAATATGCCGAATTATTACTAAATTCTCACTATACATGTGTCTGTTAAGCGGATCGTATCATTTTTACAGAATGGGTATTGAATATAAACTATATTGGCTATAACAAGGTAGCTGGGTGTAAATAATGATCATGTACACCACGTAAAACATAGCGGAAATGGCTAAATAAGGTTCAGCGGAATGCAAAACAATACATTTGTGATGAGTGTAATGGGTAAATACAAGGCTAAATTTACCAAACCTATAGTAGTTATCGTCAATTTATCATCCGTATAGCAGGTTGTGATAATGGTACTTATCGTAACCATATTGATTATACCTCATTTTAGCTATATGTTCCCTCCCCCTCCTGTTCATCTTGCTTTATCTAAAGATAAAGCAAACCAAATCAGAGCTAATGAAATAATTTGCAAGTATCAGGATTTACATAATTCAAATTATTATTAATGATTGATCAAACTACCCCCTCCCCATTCTAACTATAAGTTTCGCAATATCACTTCACCAGGATTCTCAAAAGATACCTTTACTACCAAAATATTTACATTAATTGTCAATTACCGGAGGGTTACGTCAAATAAGATTGGTTATTATGCATTAATTATATAATATTATAAATAATTATCCTTTTTCGCATAATTCGTCCCATGCACCTACCCAGGGTGTGCCGAGCCTGTGTTTATCGCTTACTTGTATCTTGTGAAGTTTTTGTGCGACCTCGACTACGACCTTTATCACAAGTTGCCAGTCATCTGACTTCAAAGCTATATGCATTTCTCGACTAAACCGGCCTGCCCAGGCCCATTCTAAGCGAAATTTATCTGCTTTTAACCAATAATTGCGCTTTTCCCATGCTGAAACTGTTTTTTCTATTGTTTCAGCAATTGCATCCAGCGCCAAAATGATAAATGCTACCAAATCTCTGCTTTTTTTATCCTGCTCACCTTGGCGCATCAATTCTCTGATTGAAATAACAACGGCTTTAGTTAATCGATTCCGTGTTTTCCCGGGCGTATTTGTAGAAATAATATTGCTCATTCCGTTCTCCACGTATTATAGTGATAACAGCGCCAAATTATAGCCTATAAACCAAAAGCAGAAGGATGGGCACATAATTAACAATATTCTAACGCGTGTATTGTATAAACAATTATTGACTTGTTACATTCTCTAGCGTATAATTCGTAACCCGAGGGGAAGTGCTGGAATTGGCAGACAGGCATGACTTAGGATCATGTGCGGCAACGCGTGAGAGTTCGAGGCTCTCCTTCCCCACTTCTTACTATTAATCAAAGAGGTACATCATTGAAAATCAAAAAAGAATACCGTGACGACCATCAAGTGAAGATTGTATCCGAATTTGAGACCGAGCTGCTCGATCAATTCAAACGCAGGGCAGCCCGTGAAATCGCAAAAAAGACTAAAATCCCTGGCTTTAGACCGGGAAAAGCACCTTATCAGATCATTATCTCGCATGTCGGTGAAGCCGCGGTTGTACAGGATGCCGTAGACCTTATGCTCGACGATGTCTACCCAAAAGTTATCGACGAAGCAGACATCAAACCCTCTGGAGCTGGCAGCCTGGAGTCGATTGACAGCCAGGACCCACCTACATTCACATTTCTGGTTCCCCTTGAGCCCGAAATCGATTTAGGAAACTATCAGGATACCCGCAAGGAGTATGCCCCCGATCCTTTTGACGAAAAAGAAGTTGATGTTTTTATCACTCAATTGAGACGAAAATCAGCAACAATCGTCCCCCTGGAGCAAGCTGCTCAAGAAGGCAATCTCGTATATTTCTCTCTAAGTGCAGAGATACTCAACCCTTCCGAGGAAGAAGATGCAAACATTGCGGATAATTCCCCGCAACAAGTATTGATTCCTCCAAAAGAGGAAAAGCTTCAGAATGAATGGCCATTTTCAGGATTTTCACGAAAACTGATTGGTCTTTCTGCCGAGGATGAAAAGGAATTTACCCATAAATATCCGAAATCATATCGCGACGAGAAACTAAAAAATAAGGAAGTTGTGTTTAACATCACTATTCAATCCGTCAAAGGCTTGGAATTACCAGAATTAGAGGGCGATTTCTTAAAAGCCCTGGGTGATTATGAAAACAGTGATGAGTTAAGAGCCTCAATCCAGGAACGTATGTCATCCGACCACCAGGCTGCTTACGATGATGAATATTACATTCAAATAATTGATCAGATACGTGAAAATGCCAAGATCAAATATCCGCCGCAACTGTTGGAGAGTGAAATTGAAAAGGTCCTAAACCGTGTTGAAGCTGATTTAAAGCACCAGAATCTGGATCTGGAAACCTATTTCAAAATAAGGGAAACTGATAAAGAGAAATTTGTCGAAGAGGAAGCCAAACCTGCTGCAATTCTACGCCTTGAACGTTCTCTGGTGATGAATGCTTTTTCAGAAACAGAAGGCATCAAACTCGATGATGAACGTCTCAAAACAACTTTGGATGAAGTCATGAGCGAATTGATCGCTGATGGCAATATGAGCGAAATTCGCAAGGAAATGGGCAACAAGCAATTCGCCAATGCTATCGCTATGGAATCGGCGAACCGCTTGATGAATACTGAAATACACGCCCGTCTGAAGTCGATTGCCACAGGTGAAATGGCAAAAAATAAGAAAGAAATAGAAGAACAAGCTGAGGAAAAAGTAAAGAAAACCGCAGCCAAGAAAAAACCTGTGTCTTCAAAGCCAGCCAGCAAGACCGCAGCAGCAAAAAAGAAATCTTCGAAATCTACTGCTTCCAAGTCTGCTAAAAGCAAAATAACTGCTCCTAAAACGGCTGCTGCGAAATCCACAAAAACTAAAACTTCAACTGCAAAGTCAGATGAAGCCAAAAAGAAGAAGCCCGCTTCGACCCCTAAAGCTGAAATTAGCGAGAAGAAGGAAATGGCTGATCTCCCACAGAGTTCTGGCAAAGAAGAACAGAAATAACTTAATTAGTTACTAAAAGGTAAGGTGTAATATGACATTCACAGATTTTAATTCTGTTATCCCTATGGTAGTTGAAACCTCTAGCCGCGGCGAACGTGCCTACGATATTTTTTCGTTACTGCTAAAAGAACGGATTGTATTTTTGGGCTCCCCTATCACCGATCAAGTAGCTAACCTCATTGTTGCACAGTTGCTTTATCTCAGCCGGGAAGACCCGGATAAAGGGATTCAAATGTATATCAACTCCCCCGGCGGTCAGATTTATGCCGGCATGGCGATCCTGGATACAATGCAGATGATCCCTAACAAGGTGAGCACCGTTGCTGTCGGCGTCACTGCAAGCTTCGGCACCGTATTACTTGCAGCCGGCACTAAAGGTCAACGCTATGCACTCCCCCATGCAACCATTCATATGCATCAACCCCTGGGCGGCACAGAGGGACAAGCATCGGATATTGAAATCCAAGCGCGTGAGATCTTGCGTTTGAAAGCACACTTGAATGAATTATTATCCAGTGTCACCGGACAGACAATTGAAGTCATCGAAAAGGATACTGACCGCAATTTCTATATGAACGCTGAACAAGCGGTTGAATACGGGTTGGTAGATAAAGTGCTC
>JAUXFJ010000115.1 GCA_030620065.1 Anaerolineaceae bacterium | reverse complement strand
GTGGGTTCGAATCCCACTCTCTCCGCTGATTGGGAAACCGGGAGTTGTTTACAAGCATTCACTAGCCAGTTTTATATTCAAATTGGCATTTTTATCTTTGCTCACTACAAAGAGCAAGCTTACCTCATTAATTATTCGATAATTTAATAAATACAAGGCATAATATTTTTGAAGGTTTGATATATCCACTATTTAAATACTATCTTCCGATGGAAGAAATATAAATGAACGAAAAAGAGAAAACCATCCAAGATAGCATCCGATGATAATAAAAATTCTCAATGCCGACAACTAATAAAATTACCAATTGCTTAAGGCTTACCTTAAGCGATTAAAGGATAGGTTAATATGGCAATTCATAAAAACATACCCTCAATGCTTCAAGAATCATTGAAAGAAATGATTTTGGTAGCAAAATATTGCATCGAATTTCAAAAAGATACAAATAGTTGGCCAGAATCAGGTTGTTACGGCTATCCAGCGGCATTACTTTTATTGTCTATCACAGATAGTATTGGCTCATATATTGAAGAAGGTAAAGTCAAAAATCATTTCAAAGTGTTAAATAATTCAAAATACTACGGATTAAGTTTGAGCGATATTGAAATAGTCATAATGTACAATTACCGGAATTTACTCTCTCACCATACAGTAATTGCAACGAAGAACGTTAGTTTGAGAATCGGATCACCCAACAGCCCTGTTTTACAAAGTCAAAATGGCTTGTATTTATTAAACCTTGTTCCGTTCTATAACGTTAGTGTTAAGGCGGTAAATGCTTTTCTAGGCAATCCTGGTGTGTTGAAAAATAACCAAACGATATCGAACATCAATAAGAAGTAATAATGGAGTGGCGCGCCAGTTTTACTAGCATGAAGTTGAGGAGGCAAGTAACAGACTATTCTTATTATTTTCTATGATTTATTGTTTGACGTGGCTAAGTAGATCCGCAACATCAGCTTGTGCACAGCCTGATAGTACGCCCCAGCCCCACATTCTTTGGGCAGGCTTGGAGCGATTCAACTGGATGGTCTATCAAAAAATAACTCAGCTCGAAATTCAACAAACAAAAAACTTTTCCCGAAAACTTTTCCCCCCCTTAAGCACGGGGGAAAAGAGGGAAAAGTTTTCTGTATTCTAAGTTGCGGCAGGAGCTGACTTAAAACTGCTGGGCAACGGGTTTGATCTTTGCAATCTTAAGCCGCTCGAAAAGCTGGGGTGCTAAAAATGAAACCCACAAGCCGATCAAGCCATAGCGCAAGTAGCGCAGCAGCATACTGAGCAGGTCTCCGGAATTCGGGAAGAGCTGACCCAAGCCCAAATAAATTGCCAATACGCCAATCAAACCTGACAGTAAGCGTGCCAGGCGCTGCAAGAAGGCGCCATCACTTTGCAGGGTTCCTTTGAGTTTTCTGAGCCATGCAAATCCAGCCAACATTCCAAACCATGTGCCGGCTGTTGTAAGGATGCCATTCGGGCTCAGGGGGTTAACCTCTCCGGCTCTGGTCAGCCAGGCTTCTGGCATCTGCCAGCCTATGGGTATGCTGCGTGCAGCCAGGGCGAGCAGGATCATGAGCAGAGAAGAGGCGAATGCCAAACCAACTTGCGCACCACAGCTGAGTGTTTTCAACCAATGGCTAATATCTTTACCCCATTTGGCAAATGCCAAAACCAGGAGCCCGCCAAGCAGCCAACCGAGGAGCACATCACTGAGGAAATGTACGCCCATCACGAGCCTGGAGAAGCCGATGAGAAAGATAACTACGATGGCTGAAATCGTTGCCCAACGCTGCTTAAATTCAACAGCCAGCCATCCCCAGACGGTGGCGGCGCTCATGGCATGACCTGACGGTAAGCCGAAAGAGCTTTCGTGTACTACAGCTTTAACCTTATCACTGATCCAGGATGGCCGCGGACCGCGGAAGAGGAGCTTGAAGATATTGTTAAACCCAGTGCCAAGCAGCAGCATCACACCCACGCGTACACCTACTGCGGAATCAATGCACCAATAGATAGCTGGCATGATGAGGATGAAAAAGATTTCGTCTCCTAACATAGTGATAATCTTCATGATGCTCTGCAGCCATCCCCCCAGATTTTGAAGAGCAATATTTACGATTATCTCGATTTCTCTTATATGATCCATATCTAAAGCCTCCTGAAAATTGATATATTTAGCCAAAAAGAAGTTCAAATTGCATTATCCTTATTATACAATCTATAGCAGAGAAATCAAATGGTAGAGCGGGATGAAAACTGAAGACGCCATCCAAATTCTATCGGGCGATATCACGACTTTGAGGAACGCTGCCAATGAGACCTTGCCAGACGGGGGCGGCAGGGGGTGTTTATGAGCACGCTTTCAAGCAGCTTTACTGGAGTTAAACCAAAAAGCCCCACAAGCAGGGCTTTTTGATAACAGCAGGCATATCTTCAGCTTAAGCTTCTGACGACTCGGCTGACGAAGATACCATGCCTTCAAGAATGATTTCCATCGCCATGGTGTGACAACAAAGTCCACGAGATTTGAAAAAATCACACGTGCATTGCCATTTTCCATCTTGATACTGGGTGTTGTGTATGTTGTTGGTGCCGCTAAAAGTTACTTCAAATTTCTGAAAGCAGATTCGATCACGCTCTTCCGCATACCTTTTCGCTTTTTTAATTTTACTGATCATCCCAGAATCCATATTTGATCTCCCTTTCACAAAGGTATTTTAATAAAAAGAACACGCGCAGCATAAATCCGGCGTGTTCACAATGTCTTCGATCCGCATCAAGTTTCCGGTGCGAGACATTCGCATTAAACTAAAATCTCCATAATAAATTTAGTATATCCTGATAGTAGGATAAAGTCAATATTTTTTCTCGAGCACCAGCGCATCTTCCCCCCCGATGTAATATTTAGGCCAGACCCCAACCTGCAAATAGCCAGCCCGTTTGTATAGACCAAGTGCGCCCAGGTTTGAACGGCGGACGCTCAAGCGGATGACCCGCATTTTAAGCTCTTTCTCGCAGGCAGCAATCAAGCCGGTGGCGATACCTCTGCGGCGAAAGCTGGGCGTCACAGCTAATGTAGTGATCCACCCGATTGCTTTTTCCGGTTTTCTTTCACCAGCAACAAAAGCGATCATCTCTCCTTTATGTTCTGCTTTAAAGCGTACAACACCCGGCAAAGTGAGAACGGCCAGCATGTCCAGAAATGACCAGGCGTCATCGGGACTGAAACATTGTTTTTCGAGATGGGATAATGCGGTAAGATCCCGCCAACTTGCCGGCAGGATTGGAAATTCAAGTGCGGACGCCGCTAATGGAGGTGATTTTTCAGTTTGAGAGGATGTTTGATCGTTCATATCTATTGATTTGAATATGTTTTCTTAAGACCGCGGCAGCAGATGATCTAAAAATGAAATTATCGCATATAGAGGTTTACGCAGGCTCAGCGGCATTGCAATCCCAGGGATTCCCATTCCGACAGTAGTTTATCGATTTGGGATTGGATCTCAACGTAGGTCTGACCGAGTTGCTGCACTTTACCAGGGTCATCAGGTGGACCTTCGAGTTGGGCTGAGATGTGCTTAAGATCCAGCTCGAGCGCGTCAATGCTGCTTTCTAGTCTAGACATTCTAGAGCGTATGCGTCGTTCCTGATTGCGGCTGAGAGCCTGTGTTGATGTTTTGACCGTTCGAGAGGATTTGTGGGAGGATGGTTCTTCTTTCAAGCCAGAAAGTATCTGGGCAGTTTTCGCAGCTTTTTCAGCTTTAAACTCAGTATAGCTGCCTTTAAAGACGTGCAGGGTTTCTGCCTGCGGGTCGACATCCCATATTTGTGAGACAAGTGCATCGATCAGGTAGCGATCATGGGAAACAAGGATGATCGTGCCGCGGTAAGAAGAGAGAATGGACTGCAGAACTTCCTGCGTGGGCAGGTCGAGATGATTAGTGGGCTCGTCGAGGAGCAGGAGGTTGGCATCTGAAAGGGACAGGTTTGCCAGGGCAAGGCGGCCGCGCTCACCACCGGAAAGGGTGGCGACTTTGCGGAAGACATCCTCGCCTGTGAAGAGGTACTTAGCCAGATAGTTACGAGCCTCAGCAGGGAGCATATTGGGTGCGACTAGTGCTATCTCCTGCATCAGGGTTTTATCTTCATTGAGATCTTCATGTGCCTGGGCGAAGTAAGCAATCTTGAGGCTGGCGCCAAGGTGAACTTCACCTGCAAACGGGGGGGATTTTTCGAGGATGGTCTTAAGGAAAGTCGTCTTGCCAGATCCGTTGGGGCCAATCACTGCGGTGCATTCTCTACGACGCAAGAGCAGGTCCGGGCAGTAAAACAAAGGTTTGCCTTCGTCATGGTACCCTACCTGCAGGGCATATGTGCGCAGGACGAGATCACCTGAACGGCTGGAAGCATCCAGGCGCATGTGCATACGGCGCGGTTCTTTTACGGGTGGAAGAAGACGAGCTTCTTCAAGAAGCCTTGAAAGCCTGCGCTGACGTCCTTTTGCCTGATTTGTGTTCTGGCCGGCAATGTTGCGGCGGATGAATTCTTCTTCCTTTTCGATAAACTCAGATTGCGCTTGATATTCAGCTAATCGGCGAGTATATCGTTCCTGGCGCTGTTGCAGGTAAGCGCTGTAGTTGCCGCGATAGACTTCTATGGCGGGGGTCATTTCCCAAACTTGTTGAGCGACTTGATCGAGGAAGTAGCGGTCATGGGAGACGATCACCACGGCACCTTCCCAGTCCTTGAGGTATGATTCGAGCCACTCTACTGCACCGATGTCCAGGTGGTTGGTGGGCTCGTCCAGCATGAGCAGATCGGGATCATCGAGGAGCAGTTTGGCGAGCAGAGCGCGTGTGCGTTGACCGCCAGAAAGTTGCGTGATGGGACGGTGATAATCGCTTTCTTCAAAACCAAGTCCTGAGAGGGTTTGGCGAATGCGGACTTCGTAGGTGTAGCCGCCAAGGTGCTCAAAATAAGTTTGGCGGGAGCCATAGCGCGTGAGTGCCTCCGGCGCTTTTTGAGAATCTGCCATTTCTTTTTCAAGCTGGTGCAGTTCTGCCTGTACAGCAAGCAGTTCTTTGAAAGCTAACATGCATTGCTTCCAAAGGGTGTCCCCGGAGAGGACAGAGGCTTTCTGTGGAAGATAGCCGATACGAAGACCTTTGGCGCGTTGTACTTTTCCCTGGGTTGGATCATCCAGACCGACCAGGATGCGCAGGAGGGTAGTCTTTCCGATTCCATTGGGGCCGACGATTGCCACGCGTGCACGTTTTGGGATGGAGAGGGAGACGTTATCAAAGATATCATCTGCGCCGAATGATTTGGCAAGGTCTGAAGCACTTATAAGTGACATGATAGCAAGTATACCATTTTAGGAAATTTCGCAAATCCACCTATCTTTAATGACTGCAGCGAAGATAGAGAAAGGCAAAGACATTGTTTATCATTTTTAATATGTTACAGGTGGAAAGTTTTATATAACCGATGAGTTGAGGTAATTGAGGTTGTGTTTCTTTTTTGATTATCAATGCAGGCTTTAGAAATCGTATGGCGAAGGTCATGAATATAGGTTAAAGGGGCTGCACATGGTAAAATTTTTATTATGAAGCTAAAACGCTGGCATATTTGGTTAGGTTTGATCATAAGCGCGGTATTCCTTTACCTGGCCTTACAGAAG
>JAUXFJ010000031.1 GCA_030620065.1 Anaerolineaceae bacterium | reverse complement strand
GTTTAAGCCCAACAACCCCGCAAAAAGAGGCTGGCTGTCGAATGGAACCACCCGTATCCGTCCCCAATGAAAGCGGCACCTCGTTTGCGGCGACTGACGCCGTGCTGCCGCCAGAAGACCCTCCGGGTACATAGGCCGTATTCCAGGGATTGCGCGGACTGGGTTGAAAGGCACTCGCTTCACTTGATGAGCCGTAAGTGAACTCGTCCAAATTGACCTTCCCAAGCAACACTGCCCCCGCTTCCTCCAAACGTGCTACGCTGGTAGCGGTGTATGGTGCGGTAAAGTTCGCCAGGATGCGTGAGGCTGCCGTGGATAGCGTATCTTTGACGCAGAAAATGTCTTTTATCGTCACCGGTACACCCGCCAAAGGACCTGGATCAATACCAGCTTGCAATTTACGGTCAATTTCTTCAGCTTGCTTTCTGGCTCTCGCTTCAGTTAAGCTGATGAAAGCATGCACCTTCTGTTCATCTTCAAGGCTTTTTGTACCATAATCCAAAGCTCCTGGGCGTCCATCCACATCTCTGACACGTTCAAGTGCAGAGTCCAGAACATCCACGGCTGAAAGTTCTCCCTGTTTTATCTTTTGGGCAATTTCGATTGCAGTTTGGTCGACGAGTGCCATGTTTATTCCAAATCTGAATGGGGGATATCAGGAACGACAATATATCCATCTTCGCTCACGGGCACCTGTGCGAGAATCTCTTCAGGGTTTTCGCAAGCTTCCCAACAGTCCTCGCGTAAAGGGGAGGCATCGGCCTGTGCATAAGGCACTCCATGAGCTGCCAAAGGGATAGATTCATCTATCGGGATGGCAATAAGTTCATTGATCGCCTTGAGCTGTTTGTTTAGCTCACCGCGTAAATAATCACTCTGACTCGGATCCAAAGCGATCGCTGCCAGGTCGACTAAATGTTCAAATATTTCAGGTGTGATAAGCTCTTCTGACATTTCATCTTCCATTGAATATTTTTAAGTCACGCTTGCTTTTTACATTTTGACTTTAATAATACACCCAGTAGATTTTTCAAAATGTAGGATTTGAGCAATCAGGTAATCATAACAAATTCTGGGTCAACTCAAATGCTGTGGTCGGAGGGAAAGGATTATAAGGCTGCAGAGGGTCAATATAGGTGTAAACACCCCAGACTAACAAAACAACTACCAATAAAAGCATTAAAACAGTAAGTAAATTGAGTAGAAAACGCATCTGTCTCTGACCTTTCTCACAAGTTACTGCTTTTGTTTACAACCACCTGTGAGTATATATTACTTTACGCCTCTGTCAAGACACCCCATTTGAAGCCAGCTTGTTTGATTTAGCTATTTGCGAAAATAATTACTCATTACGCATTTGTGCAGCTTCCTTTAAAGATATCCGAGATACTAAGAAATATCCAAACATTCCTGTCTGTTTTCTTGTTTTTTTTATTTCTACCCATGCTATAATCACATAAGCGTAAATTAATCTAACGTAAATCGCTAACCCATGAACAAAAAAAAGAGTCTAAATAAGTCTGAAACGAATAAGCAAAAAACCGCCCTCCCTCAAGTTATACAAACTGGTGAAACTGGCGGTGAGATTCACCTTCACATTCATCTTGATGCTGGTCAGCAAGTACAGGTCACCTTTCAGGCAGAAAACTTGCCGCTAAAGGCAACCGCGACAAAGCAAAGCCAATCCATAGCAGCTGAAACTGCCCCCGACTCTGAGATCAGTATCACCCCAATCCCCGCCCCGACTCATGTCGAAACCTCGCAAGCATTCAAAGGCATTCCTGAAGAAGCTGAACCAGCCAGCTCGCCGCTGCTTGACATTCAATTGAGTGCCTTTTCGCGCCAAATCTTTGATAAGATCCGCACTCTCTTCCCTAAAACCAAAAAGAAACAAGCCCGTGAGGAACAATCATTAAAACCTAAACGCAAGATAAATCTTGAAACCTGGCTTTTTGGTACAGCGGTTGTGATCTACCTTTTAACGCGGCTGATTGGTTTGCCCAATTTCCCCATTTTCTTCTTTACAGATGAAGCCGTGCAGTCTGTAACAGCTTCCGATTTTGTCAATAATGGTTTTAAAAACTCGGCTGGTGTTTTCCTGCCAACTTATTTCGAAAATGGCAGTCAGTATAATCTGGGCACTTCTGTTTACCTTCAAATCATACCCAATCTTCTCTTCGGAAAATCCGTATGGGTAACGCGCGGTACAGCTGCACTTGCTACTTTATTGGCTGCATTTGGCTTAGGGCTTATTCTGCGGGATATTTTCAAAGTGCGTAATTGGTGGTTAGGCCCTCTATTACTGGCAGCGGTTCCCACCTGGTTCCTTCATTCACGCACCGCCTTTGAAACCACTCTGATGGCTTCCTTTTACACAGTCTTTTTGTATTTTTATCTGCGCTACCGCTACGATAAACCGAAATATCTCTACCCAGCGCTCATTATGGGCGCGCTGGCTTTTTACGCCTACAGTCCAGGGCAGTTCGTGGTCGTTGTTACTGGCTTAGTGATGATCTTTTCTGACTTGCGTTATCATTGGCAAAACCGCAAAACCGCTCTTATTGGTTTGGCCATCCTCGCCCTGCTCATCGCTCCATACGCGCGCTTCAGAATCACGCAAGCATCCGAATTCACACACCACCTTCAAATGCTGGAATCTTACTGGCTTGAATCGATCCCATTATGGGAAAAGCTGGGTAATTACTTCACGCGCTATATCCGCGGCCTGAATCCTGCCTATTGGTACTTACCAAACGAGATGGATCTTATCCGCCATCGCATGAAAGGCATAAGCAACATCCCTTTGTTAACCCTGCCCTTCGCCTTTATCGGTCTTTGGCAGTGTATCAAGAACTTCCGCTCTTCAGCTCATCGATTAGCCATTTTCGCCCTCCTCGCTGCCCCCACAGGTGCTGCCATCGTGGATATCGCCATCACGCGCGTGATGGTATTCGTCATCCCAGCAACGCTGCTCACTGCGCTAGGCGTCGAAGCAACCATTCAATGGCTGGTGAAGCAGAAAATACCCGATAAATTGCCCCGTCTGATTACCTTTGGCATCCTGGCACTCTTCAGCTTTTGGATGCTGCGAGAGGCCTTGGTCAACGGACCGCTCTGGTACAAAGATTACAGCCTGTATGGAATGCAGTACGGCGGCAGTCAGGTCTTTACCGAAATCAATGAATTTCATGAAGCTTATCCAGATAAAAATATCATCGTCAGCCCATCTTGGGCAAACGGAACAGACGTAATTGCACGTTACTTCCTGGGCGACCCAATGCCGATCACGATGGGTACCATTGAAGCTTATGCAATTGATTATATCCCTCTGGATGAAAACACCATTTTCGTTATGACCCCCACGGAATATGAATGGATGCTTGAAATCGGGAAATTCACCAATGTGAAGGTCCAAAAGACGCTGCCCTACCCTGATGGAACCCCAGGCTTTTACTTTGTCACGCTCGAGTATGTGGATAATTTTGATGAGCTCCTGGCAGTGGAAATTGAAGCTCGCAGACAGCTGCGTGAAGAAGTGATCTCCATTAATGACCTGCAGGTTACAGTCCAGTATCCGCAGTTGGATATAAACGAGATCGTTCACGCTTTTGACGGTGATGACATTACACTCATCCGCACTTTTGAAGCAAACCCACTCAAGATCATCTTAACCTTCCCAGAACCCTTGGATTTAAATAGTATTACAGCGTTGGTTGGCGGTACAACTACAAAAGTGACCGCCTATGTCAAAGTAGTTGGTGAGGAGGAAGAAAAAGTCTTCTTCGATCAAGTCGGTGAAGCGACAGTTGTTAGAACTATTGAATTGAATTTTGGTGAACCATTGGCAGTTGAAAAGCTCACCATTGAGGTGCTCAATGTTAACGATGGTGATATTTCCCATGTTCACTTATGGGAAATAATATTACAGTAGGGGTTTTTGATACTCCGGTTTTCGCTTAACTCTTCTATGAAGGCTTTGCATACGCAAAGCCTTTTGTCTCTACCCACTCCTTTTTATCCTTCCAAGCGAATACCACTAAGGTATAATAATTTTGCCTGATCACACCAATCATACAGGCAAAACTAAATCCAATTCAAACTATTTTTAAACGAGGGAGCTATGTCGGGAAAACTCACATGGATCGATGAAGAACTCGAAAATCTGCATAAGACTGGTTTTTATAATAACATTCGTATTTTAAGCTCACCCCAAGGGGCCTGGTTGATTGTTGATGGAAAGAAAGTACTTAATTTCTGCTCCAACAACTACCTGGGTTTGGCAAATCACCCCAAGCTGATCAAAGCTGCTACAGAAGCGATGCAAAAATACGGTGTTGGACCAGGTGCTGTGCGTACGATCGCGGGCACCATGGATCTGCACCTTGAACTTGAAAAGCGTATGGCAGCCTTCAAGCGTGTCGAAGCTGCAATCACCTTCCAATCCGGTTTCAGCGCCAATGGCGCTACTATACCCGCATTAGTGGGTAAAGAAGATGTGGTTTTCTCCGACGAACTAAACCATGCCAGTATCATTGACGGCTGCCGTCTTTCCGGTGCACGCATTGTTCGTTATGATCATTGCAGCCCGGAGTCCTTAGAAGCTGTAATCCACAAGCAAGCCGGTAACTACCGCCGCGCCTTGATCATAACAGATGGCGTTTTCAGCATGGATGGCGATTATGCACCGCTTGATAAACTGGTCGAAGTCGCCGAAGCACATGAAATCATGACCATGGTAGATGATGCCCATGGCGAAGGCGTGCTGGGTGAAGGCGGGCGTGGTATCGTCGACCACTTCCATCTGCATGGGCGTGTCGATATTGAGATCGGCACTTTTTCAAAAGCCTTCGGTGTCATGGGCGGCGTCGTAGCTGGCAACGCCACGATCATCGAATGGCTGCGCCAACGCGGTCGTCCGTTCCTTTTCTCATCGGCAGTCACCGTCCCCGATACGGCTGCATGCATTGCCGCGGTTGATTTGTTAGAAGAATCAACTGAGCTAGTTGATCTTCTGTGGTCAAATGCCGATTACTTCAAGAAAGAAATGCAGGCGACGGGTTTTGATACCGGATTGAGCATGACTCCCATCACACCGGTCATGCTGGGTGAGGTCTCGCTTGCACGTGAATTCAGCAGCAAACTTTACGATGAAGGTGTCTTCGCAATGGCTTTGGGTTTCCCAACCGTCCCGCGAGGTAAAGCTCGCATTCGTGTGATGATCTCTGCTGCTCACACTCAGGATGATCTGGATAAATCCCTCGAAGCTTTTAGGAAAGTCGGTAGAGAACTCGGCGTGATTGGCTAACGATTTGCGTGAGCCGCCCGCCGGATTTGACCCGAAACTATTGTAAACCAAAACCGCTTCTAGCCAAATCGCGCCGCTTACTCACGGGCGATAGCCCGGTCAAGTGCAAGTGGGGTTAGGCGGCTCAACAAGACGAAAAACCCGCCTTTGTCACCATACTCCAGGCAACAAGCGATAATGTACCCGGACTACATAATCACTGTAATCTTCTAATTCTTCCTGCAGCGTCCTGTCTTCAAGTGCGGTGCGGGCAACGAAAATGCAGACTGCAAGTATGGCCGGTACAAGCGCCCAAATCGAGTTAAGCATAAGGGGCATGGCAAGGTTAGATACTATCCCACCAGCATAACCCGGATGACGCACATATTGGTAAGGGCCTGATGTAACGACTACATGCCCTCGTTCTCGCTGGATGCGGACAACAGGCGAGAAGAATCTATTCACCACTGTTGCCCACGAGGTTAGAAAGTAGCCTAGTACCGTAATAACGAGTGCGGTGACTTGGACCATGACCGGAAGTTTTGGCGACCACCCGAAGCGCATATCCAGTCCAACCACGATTAACGCAGTTATCCCGAAAATGGCTACAAGGGGATTGAGTATCTTGTCCCACGGTTTGATGTCACCTTTATCAGAAAAATGGGCGCGTTCTGCTATCAAATCCGGATTTTTCCGCAGCACGATAATTCTGCTTCCAACGGTAAAAGCAGTTATCATGCCGATGTAAATCCAGGCCATTCCCCAATCCAGACGCCCCGAAGAGCCGAACAAAATTGCTGCGGGCAAAACCAACATAATAATAATCCCTAACAGCAATCGCCCCCAGCTAACTTGGCTGGTAATATTTGCTTTTTCGTCTGACTGTCTATTTAGTTTATTGATATTCATTGGCTTCCTTCCGAAAAGTTCTCAGTTCTGATTTCAAACCGCCTAACGAAATGTTCACGTGCCGAACGGTTCTAGCTCCGACAGTTGCTTTTACTCAAACCAGACTGAGCAAGTCGCGCCGCATACCCAGAACCGAAGGCGAGTCAGTGTTGACGCGGGGTTAGGTCCTACCGCGAATAATCAGGCCAGCGTTCTGGAATGTACCATGATACTTCTTCCGCGCTTAATTTCTTTGTTTGATTTCCATTTCTAATGATTAACTCACCATCTATATAAATTGGCTGTGGAGACGGAAAGACTCTCAAGACATATACAACCTTATCTCTAATTTTTTCAAAACGAAAAGTAATAAGAGGAATTGCCCTGAGACCTAGTTTCGCAGTTAGCACCTGAAGCAAATTAAGTTCGTAACCATCTTTATTTTTCTTGTGCGCATCCGCATATGGATATTCTCTTTCTATACCCACTACTTTCCCATCATCCGTAACGCCGATAATCAGAGTTCCGCCTTTACTATTCAAATAAGCAGCGGCTTCTTTAACTACTTGATCGCGCATTTTGTCATTTTTTTCGTTCTTGTGCTCATTCCAAAATGCTCCCACCTTAAATTCAACTTTCTCGGTTTCTCCACCAGCAATGATTTGTTCAAGAATCAAATTGTCTGCCAGAAAAGAATCGCTTTGTACAAGCGTTACCTTTTTATGTTTTCCTAAAGATGTCTTGAGAATTCGCCCAGCTTTTTCCATCTCCGCCAAATAGCTATAAACTGTAGTAGGTGAGCACGGGATACGTTTACTAATCTTATCTCGCAAATCTAACAGCGGCAATTCATTCGAAGGAGCATCACGTAATTCTGCTAGTATTTGTTGTTGTATTTGTTGACGTTTGGTCGGCTTCTTCACTTCGCGAGGTTTGCGTTGTTCTTTTTTATATGGTTTATCTCCCCAATCACTCAACGCGAATTTACGCTTTTCTACTTGCACAAATACATCTTCTCGAGAACGCAAGTAAGCATTTATTGATTTAGAAGAAACATCTGGACGCCTTTCCACTACATACTCATACACTTCTTGCGGCGAAAGGGGCTTATTGGATTGATATAAGCTATTGCGCATGATTTCTATGATTATCGCCGATATAATCTTTGTCCACTCAGTAAGTTTCCAATATCCGCCGCGCCCTAGCGGTTCGAATCGAGGATCATCAACTAGTTGTTGTTGTAATGAACGAAATAGCACATATTGGCGCTTAGTAACTGCACTTGCTGCCAGTTTCTGATTAATCAAGCGAGCAATATCTCTGATATGTATTGGTTGCCCTTCGTCACTAAGTACTCGATATGCTTTAGTCGCTATAGATGACAAATGGAAAAACTGCATTTGATATTGACTTTCGCCAACTTTCTCAAGAGCGGGTAGAAGACGAGTTATTTGATCAAGATCATCTGGAGTGAGAGCAAAATCATTCTGATTAATATGTGCTAATATCTCAAACGCATCTTCACGAATACCAACCTTCTGTAAAAATTTGTGTACCCTCTTGGCCTTCTTATAAAAAACTCGTTTATCGAACTTATCAGCGTTTGTTATCCAAAATGGAACAAGTTCTATATTGGATTGTGGAATTTTACTAACCGATTTTTCAAATTGATATATTCCAAGTAGAAAATCAAGTACTTTATAGTCAATATCGGATTGTCCTTTACTTAAAAGTAGACTGATGACATCATCTTCTGTGGCTAAGGGTTGCTCCGCTAAATACTGTTTTATTTCTTGAATTGCGATACTAACGGCCGTCTCAACCTTAAACTCAGGAGCCTGCAATTCGCCAGAAAGAGCTTGCCATATTCTAGTCAGCCCTTGCTGGAGAATCTGTTGCACAAACTGACGGGAAACTCCGTAATAATTGCCCATTTCCTGAAGCGTATATTTTCGTTTCCCAACAAAACCAAACCATCGCTAAATGATTTCACGCGTACGGTCAAGGTTTAAAACTCGCAAAACATGTGAAGCAAATTGAGGTAAGGAAATAAACCAATCTTTTTCTGTAATTTCAAATGTATCTGGCTGCATTGCAAACTCCTTATTCAATTACAGCTTTAGGGCCTAACGGGGTGTTATGTGAGATCTTCGATGTATAAAAACTTCTTGAATTTATTATACACAGAAAACGGTGTCTTTTGATTATACAATGCATTATCAGCATATTATGTGAGATACATCTCGCATAATATTATTAAAGCAGTTTTATGCAGCAAAAATAAATGATAAAGGAGCTAAACAATTCTGTGAACAATCCGATATTTTGGATAAGTTTGTTCCTTTTGGGATATTTCACAACTATTGTTCTTTGGACCGTAAATCGAGGCAAGTGGTTTAAAACAATAGAGAGCAAAAAGTGGGAGAGCGCCTCTTTTTCTTTACTACGATTGAATTTGGAGGCTAACTGAAATGCAAGAGCCCACCAACTCTTCTTATTTGAGGCTATTTTTTTAGGGGAGACGCGCCATGCATCATGCGCTTCCTACGCCACACAAGCAATGGCGCTGCTAATTTCCGCAGCAGATATTTTAATACGATCAGCGAAAACCAACTCCCTCCGTCCCTGTAGTGCACTCGCAGCATATCAGACCAACAGCGGTCATCTGCAGCCATTGTTTTGCTATCCCCGTGCAAGCGAAAGCTTGCCCATAACTGTGGTGTATACACCAGCGCTGTTTCGCGGGCCAACCGCACCCACAAATCGTAATCCATCGCAAAATAAAAGCTCGGGTCCAAGGGACCGACCCTGCGCCAAAGATCAGCTCTAAAAAAGGATGCTTGCTGGGGTATATGCACATACCCTTGCTTAAGCCGATGAAAGTCGGTTTGCGCAGCTGGAAAATCACCAATCTTTTGCCCTTCAGCATTGATCAGCCTGGCATCCCCATAAACCATGCCCACATCTGGATGACTTTGAAGATAAGTTACAGCAGCTGTAATCGCCCCGGGCATATACATATCATCAGAATTGAGCCAAGCAAAAATTTCACCTTTGGCACGCGCAAACCCCTTATTGATCGCGTCCGTCTGGCCAAGATCGGGTCTTGACTCCCAATAAGCCAGCTTATCAGCATAGCGCTTAATGATATCAACACTGCCATCGGTTGAGCCGCCATCCATAAGGATATATTCCACGTTAGGATAATCCTGCTCTAATACAGAGCAGAGGGTCGCCTCTAAAAATCGGGCTTGATTGAACGACGGTGTCACAATTGAGACTAATGAATCAACATTTTCGGTCATCTCTTGTCCATTTACTTGCTAGGTAAGGGGTCGCATAGATCATAAACAATATATACATCCGTCTTATAGATTAACGGATAGTGGTCAGCTAGCAATTGCTTGATTTCTGGCTGGCGGTCCAGTTCGCTGAAATTGGTCACCAGGAAATAATCCTTTCCATAGGTTTGTTCTTGAAAAAACGTCTGCATATCAAACTGCTGGCCAGCCATCTCACGCAGTTTAAAATCTCCGGCGTAAAACCAGTTGGTATTATTAACCCAGCCCCAATACGCTATCGGGTAGCCGTAAGATTGAGACATACTGATCACATGATCATTTGGGGTAAACAGAGATCCAACCTCCGTATAGAAATCCACATCAGAGCGCTTATCGATCCGTTTCAGTGCTACACGCGCATCCCAGGCTTCGAAAATCATGAAAACTGCCAGCACCCCCACAACTATAGACACCTCCAGCCAGCGCAATTTATGTAAATGCTGAAAAACTGCCCAAGCCGCCATGCCCACTCCCAGAGCAACCAGTGGAATTAACGGCAGCTGATAGTAATCATGAGACCCAGTATAATAAGAAAATAGCATGCCATACACGAGATACCCAACTGCACTTCCAAGTAGCATCGCCCGTACCGATTTTTCACGTACCAGAAACCATCCCACCCCTGCTGCTAGCAGCCAGCCAAGCGGCATTACTTTAACCAGCATCGCCTTCCATTGCAGATAAAAGGTTGGATCTATCCACATTTGCGGGAAAAAGCGCAGGGCAAATTGGTTTTGAAGTAAGTTTAGCTCATAGGTCGCATAGATATGATACAGCGTGTACGGAAGGACCGTCAGAACCGCCATCACCCACACCTGCAGATTGCGTAGCGCTTTCTTTAGCCCCAAACCGATTAGCACCAATCCCAGCCAGGCGCCACCAATAAAAAACACCGCTGTTGATTTAACATAAATTGCCAGCCCACTAAGCACACCAGCCGCTACTGCCTGCCCCCAAGATTGCTTTTGTTGCCAGCGTGTCATCCCACAATAGGCCCAAGCGATTGATGCTGTTAGCAGCGGGTCCGGTT
>JAUXFJ010000146.1 GCA_030620065.1 Anaerolineaceae bacterium | reverse complement strand
TACCCGTCTCATCTGCGATCAAAACGATCGTGTCAAGCCCAAACTCCCTCAAAACCTGCCGGCAGGATCCGCAGGGGGTACCGCCGTTGCGAGTTACCACAGCAATAGCTTCAAATTGCGTTTCGCCCTCGGAAACAGCCTTAAAAACAGCTACGCGCTCAGCACATAAAGTTAATGGATAGACAGCGTTTTCTACATTGACACCATCGAAGATCCGTCCAGATTTGGTCAATAAAGCTGCTCCAACAGTATAGTGTGAATATGGAGCATAAGCCCGCTTTTGAGCTTGTTGGGCTTTTTGGATCAATTCCTGTTTCAGGGCTTCAGTCAACACGAGATTTATCCCTTTCTTCAGTTGTGTGGTTCAGTAAACGGGCGCGAATCTTTAATATCCGACGCCCAACAACTTCTTCAACTGTAAATTCCACATCATCGGCGGTGACAGATTCACCTACAGTAGGCACATGCCCCATTTCACCATAAATAAAGCCGCCCAATGTATCTGCGTTATCCGTGTCAACACCCATACCTATAATCTCATTGAAATCATCCAAATCCACACGACCCAGGAAGATATATTCATCATGTCTAATCTGCTGATACAATTGCTCTTCCATCTGATCATATTCATCGCGAATTTCCCCAACGATCTCTTCAACGATATCCTCAAGCGTCACAACACCTGCCACACCGCCGTATTCATCAACAACCAGTGTCATGTGTACACCGCGCGACTGCATTTCAGTCAACAGCTCATCCACTTTTTTAGCTTCAGGAACAAAATAAGCCGTGCGCAGCATCTGCCTTTGTGAAATAATAGTGGCGCTATCATCCATGCTTCCTAATAAATCCTTGGCATAAAGCAGCCCAACCACATTGTCAATCGTTTCTTCATAAACAGGCACGCGTGAGTGACCCGTTTGCATGAAAGCGTTGCGCGCTTCTCCAATAGTGGCATCGATATCCAATGCCAGCAGATCAATACGCGGCACCATGATCTCACGTGCCAAGGTATCGCCAAAGCGAAAGATTGAATAGATCATCTCCCGCTCACCCTTCTCCAGGCTGCCTTCTTGCTGTCCGGTCTCTACCCAGTGACGTAGGTCATCGTCAGTTATTGCAGCAAACCTAACAGCAGAAGCGTTCGGGCCTAATAATGTTGTCATCAGTATAGAAAATGGGGTGAATATAAAATCAAGCAATCTTCCACAAAGAGCGAGTTGAAGCGCTGCGTTCTCGGGGCTTTTCAATATGATACCTTCGACTGTAAATTCAATGACACCAATTATGATAATGCCAAGCAGTAAAAATATCACATAGAGCCAAAGAGCATTCATCTCTGGCAAGTAATATTGTATGATCAAGATCAGTAACCCAACGCAAATAAAATGGCTCATCAACATGGCCAAACGCAGGGCCGTACGCAAACGCGGCCTCTCAATCACTTTAATAGTTCTATCTACGCGTTCCTCTTGTTTTTCTCGCAAGTTCAGGAGGTATGGCAATCTGGCATGCGTCAGCGCTGCTTTTATTGCCGCAAACAGCAAATCAATTGTTAAGGAAACTACAAAGGCAATCCATAGAAAACTTTCTTCAGTCACGTTTCTCCAATTTACGAACGACGCGTGCCGGAGCCCCGACTACGAGCGTATCGTCATCAACATCCTCAGTAACAACCGACCCAGCACCAGTGCAAGCACCTTTGCCGATCTTCACAGGCGCAACCAGCATGGTATCGCTGCCGATAAAGGCATTTTCGCCAATCTCGGTGAGGTTTTTATTTTCTCCGTCATAATTGCAGGTGATTGTCCCTGCACCAATATTCACATTCGGACCAATTTCTGCATTGCCGATATAAGAAAAATGCCCAATCTTGACTCCTGGCCCCAAATATGAGTCTTTCACTTCTCCGAAGTTGCCCATATGGACACCCTTAGCCAAGTGAGCGCCTTTCCGCAGACGGCAGAAGGGACCCACGCTAACGTCATCCTCAATCACTGCAGATTCCATATCAGAAGCCAATAAAACGCAACGGTCGCCCACTTGAGTATTACGGATGATCGTATTGGGACCAATCACACAATCAGCACCGATTTTTGTACTGCCCTGCAAGCAGGTATTGGGCCAAACAACAGTATCCTGCCCAAGCAAAACGCTTTCTTCAATGTATGTAGCCTCAGGATCAATCAAGGTAACACCCGAAAGCATTAAGGCCGTGTTGACCCGCTCTCTCAAAATAGACTCTGCCTCAGCAAGATGGACGCGGTTATTGATGCCCAGCCCTTCGCTTGGATCATCTAAAACAAGAGCCTGAACCTCATGCCCATCCTGAACTGCAATATTCACCAATTCTGTGAGATAATATTCGCCCTTAGCTGAGATTGGAATACGTGGTAAAGCACTCCAAAGCCAACCGGCTTCAAAACAGTATGCACTGACGTTATATTCATTAATGGCTAATTGCTCTGGGCTCGCATCCGCCTCCTCAACAATCGCACAAATTCCCCCGGCCGCATTACGAAGGACACGCCCAAAACCGCGCGGGACATCGCCCACGATACTTGTCATCGTCAAGGGAGCATGGCTGTCCTTCTGCATCTGCACCAACTTAGCCAAAGTCTCTTGACGAAGAAGTGGCATGTCTGAAAAAGTGACTAAAACAAGATCCGCTCGTCCTTCCAAGACCTCTTGTGCAACCGAAACCGCATGTCCCGTTCCCAACTGTTCAGCCTGCAACACAAACTGGGCTTCATCACCGACAGCCTGTCGCACCGCCTCAGCGCCATGACCGATAACAATGACAGGTTTAAGTTCGGTTATGTCCTTAACTGCTAAAAGCACACGAGAGATAAGTGGTTTGCCCAAGAGGGGATGTAAAACTTTTGGTAATTTTGACCGCATTCTTATGCCCTGACCTGCAGCCAGAATGATTGATGCGGTTTTCATTTACAACTCCCATTAATAATAAAAGAACGAGCAAGGCAAATCATCCTAAAAATGACGCCGCACTCGTTTTCATAGTATTCTTTATTTTATCCTTTTGAATTACTAGATTGTTTTATCAAAAAGGCCGGGGCACCAGGATTCGAACCTGGATCCACGGATTCAAAGTCCGGTGTGCTGCCGTTGCACCATGCCCCAGAGGTAGGAATTATTTTAACATACTTTCCAATAATCGCCAAACGTCATTTATTACTGGAATTAACAGTTCCATGATACTAAATATATCACTAAAAAGCTTACTCAAGTTCTTCAGGCTTGTTTACTTTTGGTTATGATGAGTGGTAATAGAACCAACAGCATGGGAGTTATGCCGCTGGCAATTAAAATGGTTCTTTTACCCATACCCTGTTTTGTATGAATCAAAAAGACCACCAGGCTTTATCATTTTGCGTCACCTGGTGATCTTATCGTATTTCTTGTATATGCCTGGATCAACCTGCCATGCAGGCAATCCAAGACATTGAATGTCAGGATGTAATTCCCTGGGTTTTACTTCCGGTTGATACGCACATGGGTGAACAGTCCATAATAACCAAGAAATAATCCTATAACCGAAGCAGCGTGCGATATAAAGCTGAGCGTAAAGTTAGCTTGAAACACATCGAGAACCATCATCAGCGGGATAATGACACCTGAGACCATCAAGACAACCCCGGTGATCATCATCTGCTTGGGGCTAAATTTAGGCATCTTTGAATAGCCAGCAAGAAACAAGGTGCCCTTTTATGGGTTGAAATTCAGGCGGACTCTCCACATCGCACAATCCTGGAATCATTTTCTTGCAGCGTGGATGGAAGCGGCAGCCTTCTGGTGGCTTCACCAGACTGGGTGGTTCTCCTGGTGGCACATCCTGGAACTTTTCGACGTTCTTAGCATCAGGGTCAGAGGTAGCAGACAGCAGAGCCAGTGTGTATGGATGACACGGGTTTTTCAACAAATCATCCCCAGTGGCTTTTTCTACGATCTCTCCAGCATACATAACATATATGTACTCCGAGAAGTATCGTACCGTTGAGAGGTCATGTGTGATGTAGATAACCGCAAGGTGGTGCTTTTCCTGCAGACCGCGCAGCAAATTGAGAATTTCCACTCGCACCGATGCATCCAGCATTGATACCGGTTCATCGGCAACCAACAACTTGGGGTTAAGTATCATTGCGCGGGCAATGACCACACGCTGTTGCTGACCGCCGCTAAGCATGTGCGGGAATTTTGGTAAAAATTCTTCCACAGGCGTCATTTTAACTTCTTCAAAAACCTTGTGGATACGCTCCAGCCGCTCCTCTTTATCCTTCACACCATTGATGATCAATGGTTCTTCAAGAATGCGCTGGACGTTCATGAACGGCGGTAACGCCCCGTAAGGGTCTTGCTGTACAAAGCCGACCTGTGAACGGTACCATCGCATATCCGCCTTGGAATATTCGCTAAGTCTGTTTCCTTTGTAAACAACATCTCCTTTGACAGGCATATAAAGCCCAAGGATAGTTTTCATCAGGGTTGTCTTACCACATCCGCTTTCGCCAACTATCGCAAGCGCTTTACCTTGATCAAGATCGAAACTGACTCCATCAACTGCGTGCACATACCCGGCACGACCAAAACCAAACTTGCGCAGCTCAAACCAGACATGCAAATCCTGAATAGAAAGGAATGCGTCGGTTCGCTCAGTCTGTACAGATTGGATATTTACATTAGTTTGTTTTTTCGATGCCATTACTTATCTCCCTGTCTCATTGATACAACCAACACTTCACAGAACGCCCATCGACATTAACAGTGGGTGGTGCTTCGCTGCATTTAGCGAAACGCTT
>JAUXFJ010000112.1 GCA_030620065.1 Anaerolineaceae bacterium | reverse complement strand
GCTGGGCCTACTATTAACATTGTGATGCCAGTTGTGCCCATGATTATGAGCAAACTGTTAAAAGCCTTTTTACTCATTTCCCTTGGGGTGCCATCGTAAGCAGCCACCAGATTTGCGAAAACTTCTATACCTGTCATGACAGCTAAGATGCGGACATATCCACCAATAGTATATTCCAGATATTCGGGCTGAAATGCTTGGAGATTAAATTCTGGCAGAACAATGCCTTTAAAATGCCAGATAGAGGCGAAAACCATAGCCCAAAGTAATAATAAAACACCTGCAGTAGCAGGGCCAAAAGTTCGCGCCGCCATCTTAGGTCCTCGATTGACCAACCAGCCCGTCAGGATGCTCAGGGCAATAGCCACCAAAGTCCGGTACTGAATCCAAAGGAATTTTTCGTTGAGTATCGGGAGCCGGTCAGCAATGAAAGTAACCATTGCAGCCATACTAACCAAGAACGTGAGGGTATATTCGATAAAGGTAATAGCTGCATTAACTTTAACAGCCCAACCCCCAAACTCTTCCTCACTGAGGCCAGACCCGCCAGAACCATCGGTTACCCAACGCATCACGAGGCGATACATCGCAGAAACCACTGCAATGGTTAATATCACCATCCATACAGAAGTCCCGAATGTAATCTGGGCAACCCCAGCTACAATAATTAATCTTAGAAAAGGGCCAAAAACATAAAGTGGGGAAGTCGCCGGATCACCTCCACCAGCAAGAGCACCTTCTAATGAATTAGATAATTTGTGAGAAACGTGAGCCATATTTTGTTTTCCTGTCTGGTCAGGTCGAATCCCAACCGTGATGGATCTGGAGATCCATGCAGCGCGTAATTATGCCATAAAGTCCCACGGTGGCAAGCCATAACTGTAGGAAGAAGCAGGAATTCAGAAATTAACACTATCTAATCCCCTTCCTACCTATGGAGGCACAACAGTTGGTTCAAGTCTTGCAACGGTTTGCATATTTCACACACTCGGAATTTATCATCACCCTTTAGGAAGGCTTTCAAAGAGGCAATTGCCCCTTACATATTTTTAAAATCATGGTGAAACCTAATAACAATGTGCAAATATTGATGGTGGAAGATAATTTCGCTGAAGCTGAAATGATTCAGGATATGCTTCGATCAATCGATCAACCAACGTTCAATATTATTCATAAAGGCTGCCTAGCTGATGGTATCGACTATTTAAAAAACCAGAATAATAGAAGTAGGAGCATTGATATCGTTTTGTTGGACCTCCATTTACCTGATGGCACCAGATTCGAACTCTTTGAACGATTATCAAATCAAGCTCCCTGGTTACCCGTAATCCTACTCACAAATTTAAATGATGAAGAACTGGCGTCTAAGATTGTTCGAAATGGAGGCCAAGATTATTTATTAAAATCTGAATTAGAACCCAAACTTCTTGCTCGAGCTATACGTTATGCAATTGAACGAAAACAAGCAAAAGAAGCCCTCAGGGAAAGCGAAGAACGCTATACTTTGGTAGTTCAAGGGACAAATGACGGAATCTGGGATTGGAACATACTCACAAACGATGTGTATTACTCACCTCGCTGGGCAGAATTATTGCAGTGTCGGCCAGAAGAAATCTCTGCTAACCTTAACGAATGGATAAATCGGATCCATCCAGCTGACCTTGAATTCGTACGAACAACCTTACAAAGACATCGAGAAGGTCTTTCAAAGTTTTTCAAATGTGAACACCGGCTCCAACGGAAAGATGGTTCATATATTTGGGTACTTGTCCGGGGTTTAGCGGTAAGGGATAAGGACGGTAAAGCATACCGTATGGCAGGATCTTTGACGAATATCAACACTCAGAAAGAAACTGAAGAAAAGTTATTCCACAATGCTTTTCACGATGATCTAACTGGATTACCAAACCGGGCACTGTTTATTGATCGTACTATGAATGCCTTGGAACGCTCTAAACGCCTCCAAATTGGTGGATTTGCGGTCTTATTCTTCGATTTGGATCGATTTAAGTTAATCAATGATAGTCTTGGACATATTTATGGAGATCAGTTACTAATAAAAGTGGGGGAGATGCTGAAAACTTGTTTGCGCTCATGTGATTCGGCTGCCAGACTAAGCGGAGATGAGTTCGCAGTTTTACTGGAAAATATCCAAGATGTATCAGAAGCTATCTTGATTGCAGAGCGTATCCAACTAGCTATTCAGACCCCGACCAGGATAAAAGGTCGAAATATTGTCGTTTCCGCAAGTATGGGAATTATCTTGAGTGATGTCAGGTACACGATTCCAGAGGATATCTTAAGAGATGCCGATATTGCAATGTATCACGCGAAATTGAGGGGAAAAGGATGTCATGCGGTCTTCCAGCCCTCTATGCATAAACGAAGTATGATGCGGATGGAATTGGAAAATGAATTACGGGAAATACTGGCTTCTACTGAATCTTGCCAGGAAAATTTATTTGTAGTTTTTCAACCAATCGTCGCGTCTCATAACAAACGAATTCTTGGATTTGAAACGCTCGTACGTTGGTCGCATCCTGAACGAGGAATAATCTTACCAAATGAATTTATTCCCTTAGCAGAAGAAACTGGTTTAATCCATTCCCTGGGTATTTGGGTCCTAAGACAGGCCTGCAAACAGGTTCGGATATGGCAGGCAAGAGGATTAAGTTCTAAATCAGATCCAATATCAGTCAGTGTCAATATTTCAGGAAAACAATTCTCTCGACCTGATCTCGTGGACCAGATTGAAAACATCATCCGAGAATTCAGGATTTCACCATCATCATTAAACCTTGAGATCACAGAAAGGTTGCTCGTTGAAAACAATGATTCAATTATGAAGTCAATGGAAAGGCTCAGGGATCTAGGGATAAGTCTGCAGATCGATGACTTTGGCCGCGGCTATTCATCCTTCAGTTATTTACAACATATTCCCGTTAATACGCTAAAAATCGATTCTTTATTTATTCAAAGAATTGGCCAAAATAAAAACAATGCAGAGATCATTCGATCAATTGTGGGTCTCGCAAAGTCATTAAAGATCTCCGTAATCGCCGAGGGTGTAGAGACGGGACATCAATTCCAACAACTAAAACAACTTGAGTGTCAATTCATCCAAGGTCACTATATCTCGAAGGCTGTCCGGGGTGAAGCTACGGAGGAATTAATAATCCAGAATCGAAAACAAATAGCTTTGGATAACTAAAAGATCCAAGTTGTTATACATTGAATCTCCTTCCGAACGGAAAAAGTATTGAGTGCTATCTTAAGAAATACGCCCCATTATTTTTTCGGGTTAACCGCTCTTCGGCGTACATCCACAGATTCTAGAAGCGCAGAATAGGCATCCGCAAAAGCTTTGACTCCCTGGTACTCTAACTCCCGGGTAACTTCATCTATCGAAATACCTAAAGCAAACAATTCATCCATTGCATCCTGAGCAGCATCGAGGTCGGCCTCTAGCGTCAAAGCAGCAACTCCATGATCACCAAAAGCTAATAAAGTTGCAGGTGGTACGGTATTGACCGTGTTAGGTCCAATCAACTCGTCAATGTATTTGGTGTCTGGATAATCTGGATTCTTTGTGCTGGTTGAAGCCCATAAAGCCCTTTGCACAAGTCCGCCAGCCTTCTTTAATTTCAACCAACGGCTTCCAGAAAAGACTTCTCGATGTAAAACATAAGCCAATTTGGCATTAGATACTGCGATCTTACCCCGAAGAGCATCAGCCCGTTCACCCCCCAGAGAAGTTAACTGACTGTCAATCATGCTGTCAATTCGTGATATAAAAAATGAAGCCACTGAGGCCACTCGGTGAATTTCCTGACCGGCGCCTAATCGCTGTTCCAAACCAGCCAGGTAAGATTCCATAACATATTTGTAGCGTTGATTTGAAAAAATCAACGTTACGTTGACATTAATACCAGCTGCAATCGTCTTTGTAATGGCTGGTAATCCTTCTTTTGTCGCTGGGATTTTTATCATCAGATTTGGACGATCCACTCTAGCCCACAAACGAGCAGCTTCGTCCGAAGTCCCGTTGCTATCATGCGCTAGGTATGGGTTTACCACAAGACTGACATACCCATCGCAGCCGTTTGTTTCATCATACGATTTTCGCAAAAGATCGCAAGCTTCTCTTATATCCTCCACTGCCAATGCTTCGTAAATTTCATCATTTGTAGCGCCGGCCTTAGCGAGAGGGATCAGGGCATCATCATAATCATTCGATTTGACAATTGCATTATTAAAAATGCTGGGATTTGATGTCACGCCACGAATTTCACCACGCTCGATCATTGCGGCCAATTCACCATTTTTCAGTATCCTTCTCTCAATATTATCGTACCAAATAGATTGTCCTAAACCATGTAATTTATTAATTGGATTCATAATTTTCTCTTTTAATTAAGAAGATTCAGACATCATCCAAATCATCGCTTACCTAAATTCTTTTCCCTCTAACTTTCGCACTTTTTCCACCCGGCGAGCATGCCGATCTTGACCAGGATCATTTCCAACAAAACTAGCATTCAAAAAAGCTGCAACTATTTCATTTGCTACTTCTGGGCCGACCACACGCCCACCAATACAAAGCACATTCATATTGTCGTGTTCCACGCCTTGATGAGCCGAGTAGGTATCATGGCAGATAGCTGAGTAAATACCCCTCATTTTGCTGGCTGCAATGCAAGCCCCCACTCCTGAACCACACAACAGAATCCCACGTGCTGCCTTTCCTTTCTGAATATTTATTCCAACTTTCTCAGCAAAGTCAGCATAATCTACGCTGGCTGTACTATCCGTCCCCAGGTCAATTGGTTCATGACCTGCAGCAAGTACCGCAGCGACAACGATTTCTTTAAGGGGAAACCCTGCAAGATCACTGGCTATGGCTACGCGCATATTCTCTCCTGACTAAACCTTATGATGACAAACTCGATTTCAAAAACATCTCAGGTAAAAATCGTCTCAACCTAATAGTGCCTTTGCCCTAACAACCACATTCTCAACTGTCAGACCGTACTTTTCATAAACCGTTACAGCCGGAGCAGAGGCCCCAAACCGATCTACACCCATTACTACTCCAGTGCGGCCTACCCAACGCTCCCAACCAAAAGTTACACCAGCTTCAACTGCAATACGGGCAGAAATTTCTAGAGGCAGCACTTCCTCGATATATGCTTGTCCCTGAGCCTGGAATAGTTCCCAACTTGGCATAGAAACCAGCCGCACCCCGATGCCTTCATCTGCTAACTGTTCGCCCGCGGGCACAATTAGACCCAACTCCGTTCCGGAGGCCATCAAGATGATTTCAGGTTCTGTAGTGCCCAAATCGGCTAAGACATAAGCACCTTTCTTGACGTTTTCAGGCGAAGCAAACTTACTTCGGTCTAAGGTGGGAACATTTTGCCGAGATAACACCAAAACCGTAGGTCCATCCCGGCGTTCTATGGCGATTTTCCAGGCCTGGGCTGTTTCGTTGGCATCCCCAGGCCGCAATGTAACCATGTTAGGAATGACGCGCAGGGAGGCAAGGTGTTCAACAGGTTGATGCGTAGGGCCATCTTCGCCTACCCCGATACTATCGTGAGTGAAAACCCAGATCGAACCGATTTTTGAGAGGGCCGATAACCTAACAGCGCCACGCATGTAATCCAAAAAAACCATGAAGGTACCACCATATGGAATTACACCACCATGGATCACCATCCCATTGACAGCTGCGCCCATAGCATGTTCTCGCACGCCAAAATGGAAGTTCCGCCCTTGGGGGCTTTCGGCCTGAAAAGCTACCTC
>JAUXFJ010000192.1 GCA_030620065.1 Anaerolineaceae bacterium | reverse complement strand
CAGTGCCAGCCTCGGGACATCATTGCTGGCGAAGATTACTGATTTCGCTTCGCCAAATAAACCCCGGGCCATATTGATCTCATGGATCCAACCCTCGGTCCATTCCAACATAGCAGGATAGGTTTTACCTTCTCGAGACTCTGCTTGAGGTGCTGAACCTACGGGTAATGGAGCGTCTTCTAGTGATATCTGACCCAATGTCAATCCGCCAGCCCGCCAAAGCCCGCCAAAGCTATGAATCCGTGCCCATTTGATCTCTCCAAACTCCCCTGAATGAAGCATGTGTCTTGCAGTCAGAAAGGCTGGATCGTAACGATTGTTATAGGCAACAATCATGAACGTTTTACCTTGTTTACAAGCCTCGACGATTTCGCGTCCTTTTTCCAAAGAAACTTCCAAAGGCTTTTCCATAAAGACCGGAATACCTCGTTGTAATATTGGTATGCAAGCTTCAGCATGGTTCATTCGCGGGGTAACAACAACGACCCCATCGAGCTCAGATTCTCCATTAAGCAATTCTTGACTGTTTCCATAAACCCGAGGAATATTGTAGGCATTTGCTACCTTTTGGGCTGCAGACTGGTCAATATCCGCAATAGCGACAAGCTCAACGCCATCAACCTTAATTAAATTGGGTAAATGGGCCATTTGCACCATCTTCCCCGCCCCAACGATACCGATTTTTAATGTCATTTCTCTTCTCCTGAAGGATTATTCTATTGGATATTTTAAATTCCACTGGGCTCGAATGTTATCCAGGGTTTGCATAATTTCTAGTGACTCATCGAGCGGCATTATATCGCTCTCCAACTTAGATTCACGCAAGCAGCGCATAACCTCAGCTATTTCATAGTTGTAGCCATTGCCTTCAAACGGTATTTCAATAATTTCATCTTCCTGATCAGCTTTGGTTATGGTCATTCTTGTTGGATTGAATAGTGGTGGATGAATTGTTATACGTCCTTTAGTGCCCATTATTCTGAATGCTGGTGGGATACTGGTATTAAATGATAAATACAAGACAGCCATTGAATCGCCCTCATACCCAAAAATCATTGCTGATTGTTCATCAACACCAGATTCGCCCAAATAGGCCATACTTGCGATCCTTGTGGGCGGAGAGCGAAATATCATTGATGCCAACGACACAGCATAACAACCGCCATCGAGCAATATCCCTCCCCCCATGTGAGGGTTGAAAAAGTATAGTGAACTATTATCCCTTGGCGCAATGAATCCCATGCCAATTTCAAGCATTTTCAATTCGCCAATGATCCCATCGGCGAGTAGTTCTCGCAGTCTTACCATTAATGGAATGTACCTGGTCCACATGGCTTCCATCAAGAATAATTTCTTCCGCCTCGCCATGTCTATGGCGGTCTTGGCTTGTGTCATGTTGAGAGTAAATGGTTTTTCGCACAGTACTGCTTTTCCGGCCTCTAAACTGAGAAGGATGTTTTCTGCGTGAATTGCGTGTGGCGTGGCAATATATACAACATCAATATCTGGATTTTCTACCATTGAAGCGTAGTTGCCATAACGGTGCAGCACACCAAATTTATTCCCAAACCTGTTCGCTGAATCAATAGACCTGGAGCCGATCGCAATCAGTTCAGCATCTGGCGAAAAACTCAATCCCTTTGAAAAAGCTTTTGCTATTTTACCTGTTCCGATAATACCCCACCGAATTTTTTCCATAATATTTAGCTTCCTAGATTGGATGTGACATAGCCGTCAAGCCACCATCGACAGTGAGCACCTGACCTGTAATGTGTGATGCATCATCACTATTTAGAAAATATATTGCGGACGCGATCTGAGATGGCTCCGCACCTTTACCTAATAAAGCGTGTCCTTTCAGACTCGCCCGTAATTCTTCCGGCGATTTCCCGCGTTTTGCGGCTTTCTTTTCATGAAATTCCGTGACTGTGACACCTGGACAGATGGCGTTGACCCGGATATTGTTCTTCCCATATTCGTTAGCCAAACTTCGCATCAGACCAATCACCCCTGCTTTGCTCATGTCATAGAGTGGCATCTGGCCACCTGCCACCCCCTCCAAAGCATTGATTGATGATACCAACACCATAGCACCGTGGTTCTGGGCAATCATCTGGGGTAGAACAGCTTTGCAGGAAAAGGCTACGCCTTTCAGGTTGACACCAACTACCATATCCCAGTCTGCCTCGGTTGCTGCGAACAGATCTCCATTAATTTGGACTCCAGCGTTAGCAACGAGCGTATTAATTTGCCCCCACTGACCTAATACAGCCTGAGCCCAAGCCTTACAATCAGCTTCGCTGGATACATCACCGTGGATATATTTTGCTTCTCCACCCTCGTCAATTACCTGAGATTCTGTCTGCATCCCGTCTGAATCTGCGATATCGATAATGCCAACTTTATAACCTTCCCGTGCAAAACGCATAACACAAGCTTTGCCAATGCCGGAGCCTCCACCCGTGACGATTGCAACTTTGGTTAATGAAGTCATAAGATTCGTTTATCCTTTCTAGTCAATGAAAGCTCATTAAGGGCTCCCAAAGCAGCACAATAATTGAAGGATGAATAGGAAAAGCACTTGCACAATGATTACTCAGCGTTGGGTAGTATTATTTATTTAATATAATGAGATCTCTCAATCTGGAGGATCTGAGTATAAGTGGCAAGCAACGAGATGATCAGATCCTTCGAATGGTTTTAATACTGGTTTTTTTACCAAGCAGTGATCCATTCTTTTTGAACATCGATTATAAAAGCGGCAGCCGCTATCGGACCTGCTTCGATGTTGTTCATCGTCTAGTGCAGTTATCTCTCCAGACCACTTACGATTAATATCTGGAATGGAGTTTATAAGCTGTTGGACATAAGGATGCTTGGGATTATTGATGACATCTGTTACCTCACCTCCTTCGACAGTAGACCCCTGATAAAGAAGGTATATCTCATCCGCAATTTGGTAGGCGGTACTCAAATCATGTGTGATATATAGGATCGAGATTCCGCGATCATCACGTAAATGTTGCATGATATCAAGAATTGTTGCACGCAGAGATGCATCTACCATCGATACTGGCTCATCTGCAACGATCAGGTCTGGTTTGAGAAGGTACGCTCGGGCAACCATTAATCTTTGGCGTTGTCCACCACTGAGTTGATGGGGAAATTTGTGCAGCACTTCCTGACTCTGCAAACCCACCATATTCAGCGCTTCTTCGATCAAGTCATTTTCCTGATCGCGGTTGTTTGCCAATTTGAAATTCTTGATAGTGATATCGAAGATATGCTTCACTTGATAAAAGGGGTTGTACACAGAATATGGGTCCTGAAAAACAGCCTGTACGTGGCGTGTAATGTCCGTACGCTGCTTCCGGTTCATCTTAGATATTTCCTGCCCTCGAAAGAAGATTTGGCCAGAGGTTGGAATGGTTAACCCAAGCACCAGATTCGCTAAAGTAGACTTTCCACTTCCACTTTCACCCGCGATGGCAATGATCTTGGATGGTTTTTCAGGTATGGTCAGTTCAAAATCTTGAAGAGCTACCAAGACATTTTGACTCTTTGTGATTCCAGACCCATAAACTTTGGTGAGATCTTTAATTTCAATCAATGGTTCAGACATAAGATTTACTCATCGTTTATCGTATAAATGGCAAGCTACATAACAGTCAGGCTTGACTTCTTGAAGTGTTGGAACAACATTTTTACAGATTTCCATTACCTGGTCACAGCGGAACTGGAAAGCACAACCAGGAGGTGGGTTACGAAGATCATGCGTAATACCTGAGGTGTGCTTTAACGGTTTTCGTTCAGATATTGATGGAATCGAATCTATGAGTAGTTGAGTATAAGGATGCAATGGCTCGTGTAGAACAATGTTCAAGGGTGACATTTCCACCAAATTACCCGCATACATCACTGCAAACCTATCAACCATCTGT
>JAUXFJ010000227.1 GCA_030620065.1 Anaerolineaceae bacterium | reverse complement strand
GCCGTCGAGGCACTCTTGCGGCAGCTGAGGTGGCAGAACCTGGTGGCGTACCCTGCACACTGATATCGATGTATGGCTTGTGGGAGAGGCCGCATCAATCGGCCGGTGCCAATTGGATATACGCGGATGCTTCCGTCCACCGGCTTATCTCCGATCTTTCCGCATTCGTAGGTAAACAGTCAGGGCATCGTATCCTTGCTGCTGGTGACCTCAACATCCTGCACGGATATGGGGAGTACGGCAGTGCCTACTGGGCATCTCGATATGCCACTGTGTTCAGCCGGATGGCGGCTTTAAGTATATCGTTTATAGGACCTCAGGCCCCTGATGGTCGACGAGCCGACCCATGGCCAGAGGAACTACCACACGCCAGCAACAATATTCCGACTTACCACACGAATCGTCAAACACCAACAACGGCCACGCGGCAACTTGACTTTGTATTTGCTTCCAATAGCCTGGTTGAACACATACATGTCAGCGCGCTAAACGAACCGGACCAATGGGGGCCTAGCGATCATTGCCGTGTGATGATAGAGATCGTATGATTAACCCAAAGAGAAGATTCATTGGCAAGACTCCTGCTATTGGAGTTTTGGTAACTATCATATACTCTGTCTTTTTATCCCTCTGAAGCCTTTACAAACACCGTAACACAAAGTTCTCCGACGGAGTCATCCGTTTCGGACATCATTAGCTTCAGTAACCTTATAGATAAATCAACGCGAGCCATTGACTCGAATGGAGGAATATGCTATTATATACCGACCAGTCGGTATATAAATGATTAATAATGGAGGTTATCAAAATTTCTCACAATACTACTCGTATCAATATTCTGACAGCCGCATTGGATTTGTTTGCCAAATCCGGCTATGATGCTACCAGTGTTACTGATATCTGCAAGGCTGCAGAGATCAGTAAGGGAGCTTTTTACCATCATTTTCCCTCCAAACAGTCATTATTTATGGCTTTAATGCAAGATTGGCTCGATATGCTGGATGTTGGTTTTAACATGGCAAGAGACAGTGCCGTGAATATACCAGAGGGATTAATTGGAATGGCAGGGATGACTGGCCAGGTCTTTGAAGCTGCAAACAGCGGTTTCCCAATACTTTTAGAATTCTGGCGCCAGGCAATTTCTGATCCAATTATTTGGCAAGAGACTGTAACACCATATCTGCGTTATCTAAATTATTTTGAGGATTTAGTTAAAGATGGTATTAAAGAAGGCTCGCTGGATGAATCTATAGACCCAAAAGTTGCAGCAAGACTATTAATATCTTTTGCAATGGGGCTATTAATGCAGGCATCATTTGATCCTGAAGGTGTATCCTGGGAAAAGGTCACAAAATCAGGCATGCAATTACTAATGAATGGCTTAAGGAGATCAGAATGAATTTGGTAACTGGCGCGGCAGGGCATTTAGGAAATGTCCTGGTGCGAGAATTGTTAGGGAAAGGTGAGGAAGTTCGTGCCCTTGTTCTTCCTGGTGAAGATATGCGGTCGCTGGAAGGATTGGATATCGACATTGTTGAAGGGGATATTTTGGACCAGGAATCAATCAACCGCGCCTGCGGAGGTATGGATATCGTCTTTCATTTGGCTGCGCTGGTTTCAATCACTGAGGATAAAGAGCATCTCCTCCGCTTGGTAAACGTTGAGGGCACAAAAAATGTCATTCAAGCTGTTCAACAAGCTGGAGTCAAACGTCTTGTTTATACAAGCTCGATCCATGCACTTACGCGTCCGCCTGAAGGTGTGACGATTGATGAGAGTCTCCCTTTTGATCCTGATAATCCGGCAGGTGCTTATGACCGATCCAAAGCGGAAGCTTCATTGGTCGTTTTAGCTGCGGTTAAACAAGGATTAGATGCGGTCATAGTTTGTCCTACGGGCGTGGTTGGTCCATACGACTTTAGGCGTTCGGAAATGGGTGAGATGATCCTCACCTGGATGAGACCGAGACCGTCTATCTCCATGGATGGACACTTTGATTTTGTGGATGTGCGTGATGTCGCCCAAGGGCACATTTTGGCACGCGACAAAGGGGTTTGTGGTGAAACCTACATTGTAGGTGGTGAAAGGGTTGAAATAAGTTCGGTCAGGCAATGGGTTCAGAGTGTTGTTGGTATCAAAACACCAGAGATAAAATTCTCTACGCCAATTGCCCTGCTTATTGCGCCTTTAGCTGAAGCATATTATCGCATTACGAAAACAAAACCACGCTTTACGAAGTATTCTATTGAAACCCTTCAGAGTAACTCAAAAATAAGTTCCCGAAAAGCGCAGAAGGAATTAGGATATCACCAGCGAAAATTATCCGATTCAATTAAGGATACAGTGAACTGGTGGCGCAGTAATATAAAGAAAACAAAGCCTGCTTTGAGGACATCTGAATAAGGATATTAATTTGTAATTACAAAACAACCCCAAGCGGGGTTGTTTTGCTTTAAGTCTTATGCGTCTTTTGACCTGAGGGGTAAAAGTCGTTTACGGATATTTTGATAAAACCTGGCACTGAGGGCAGAAGTGAGTACTGCGCTGCCCGACCACAATGCGCTCGATTATTGTGCCGCATTCGGGGCAGGCTTCACCGGTCCTTTGATATACGCGCAAGTAATTTTGAAAATCACCGCCGCGATAAGCCCAATCAATACTTGCGCCATTCCTGCGAATACCTTCCTTCAGAATAGAACGCATCGCACCCAACAGTATCTTTGCTTCCTCAGGCGAGATAGTGTTTGAGTGCCTTAGGGGATGCAACCTTGCCAGATGTAGAGCTTCATCGGTGTAGATATTTCCGAGACCTGCAAGGAAAGATTGATCCATCAGCAGGGGTTTAAGTTGGCGTTTATGGCTTGATAAACGCATGAATAGGTCCTCAGCCGTGAAATTATGATCAAGTGGTTCAGGTCCAAGATTTCCAAAAACTAGTTCTGGATCAGGCACCAGCCAGATGCGGCCGAATTTTCGTGTATCCTTGAATGCCAAGCGCCATCCATTTTGAAGATGGAAGAGGACGCGATCATGGGGATCGGGTTGCTTAACTTCTCCGTTTGGATACGTATTATGGGTCATTGATAGATCACCGCTCATGCGTAGATGGACGATCAGATGATCAGAGCTGAGGGGGAAATGTAAGAATTTTCCCCTG
>JAUXFJ010000163.1 GCA_030620065.1 Anaerolineaceae bacterium | reverse complement strand
TGCCGCACTTATCAAGATTGCTGATGAAGCAAGGAAAGATCCACAAATCCTTCACACCGCACCCCATCACACACCTGTAAGGCGCTGTGATGAAATCAAAGCCGCTCGCGACCTTGTGCTACGCTGTCAGGTACATAACGAAATAAATACCTAGAAGCCAAGATAATTAACAAATTAAAGACCGAGCCTCACATGTGCTCGGTCTTGTCATTAATTCATCAGTCTTTCAATATCAATGATACCGGGCAGTGATCTGACCCCATAATATCGCTATGGACTATAACATCCTCAACCTTGGAAACCAGCTTTTCACTGATGAGGAAATAATCCAGACGCCAACCGATGTTCTTTGCACGCGCCTTAGTACGATAGGTCCACCATGTATATGCCACACGTTCAGGATATCTCTCCCGAAAGATATCAACAAACCCGTGCTCCAGATATTTATCAATCCACGCACGTTCTTCAGGTAAGAAACCGGTATTTTTTTCATTACTTTTCGGGTGTGCTAAATCGATCTCATGATGTGCAGTATTAAAATCGCCCGTCAAAATAATATTTTCACCATTTGCATGCAATTCGTCGCAGATATCTAGTAAAGACTCGTAAAACTCGAGTTTATATGGCACTCGTCGGTTATCCTGACCGCCATTTGGAAAATAAATGTTGTAAATTAAAAAGCCGGGATATCGAACGCGGATTACCCTGCCCTCCACATCGAATTTTTCGATACCAACCCCCTTTTCCTTTTCTAAAGGCGGATTCTTGACAAACACTGCCGTGCCACTATACCCAAGTCTCTCCGCTGAATTCCAAATGGCCGTATAACCTTCAATATTTTGCTCATGCTCGGATATCTGTTCAGGTTTTACTTTGATTTCTTGCAGACATATGACATCTGGATCAACTTCAGAAACCCAGTCCAAAGCTTCTTTGCGTAAAATAGCACGATAACCATTAATATTCCATGTTGTGATCTTCACTATTCAATCCTTCAACTTCCTTTTAACCATATGGTAAACTTTATGGTTAGAAACTTCTTTATAAGGAAAATTTTACTAGTCTGTAAAGTTTTAGTAAAGGGTAATCACTTGTCCAGACATAAAAGAGCGATAACTCTCTTAAGCAAAACGCTGCTATCTGTAACGATATTGATTAACTTCATATCAATAGTACCTGTACATGCCCAACAAGACGAACTTCCCGTTTATGTGGTCCAATCAGGTGATACACTTTCATCCATTGCGCTGCGTTTTAATATAATTCCGGACGAACTCGCTTCTATCAATGGCATAGATGATCCCAACTTACTAGCGATCGGAACCCGGTTAAAAATCCCTGGTTTAGAAGGCATCACAGGCATTCTAACAACCCAGGTCGTCCCTTTTGGTACTACTCTGAACAGCCTAAGCCGGCAGAACCGCCTTGATAAAAATGCGCTTATAAAACTAAATAAATTTACCAGTCCTGCAGAAGCCTTTGCAGGGATAAAAATGGTCATACCAATCGAAGATGATACGCCAGCGCTCAACCCTATAGCCCCCCTCGCTTCAGGACAATCTCTTTTGGAATTATCCGCTATCAACCAAAGCAATCCATGGATACTGTCTTATCTGAACTCAATTGACGGGACTTGGGATGCCCTTCCATATGAATTACTCTATCGTCTACCCGATGACCAAGCACAAATGACGACCGCACTTCCCGATGTTCTGAATATCGAGATTGATTCTCTCCCGCTTGTTCAGGGTGAGACAGTTGTAATTCGTATCAATACAAACGACACACTAAATATTAAAGCAGAAGTTGCCGGAAAGTCCCTACACTTCTTCTCAGAAACCACAAATGAATATATCGCCCTTCACGGCATTAGTGCGATTGCAGAACCAGGCGCTTTTCCTTTCAATCTGCAAGTTACACCAGAATCCGGCCAAACATATGAATTTGAACAATGGGTTTTGGTCGCACCCGGTTTCTATGATAATGACCCGGAAATTTATGTTGACAGTAAATATGTGGATGCGGATACTATAGCCATAGAAATGGAAACCTATGAAAATATCATATCCCCAACCACGCCAACAAGGCTTTGGGATGGTCAATTTTCACCCCCGGTTGGAGAGCCAATATGTATCCGCGGCTGGTTCGGCAACCGACGTTCATATAACGATGGCGCTCTGCTCTATTACCATACTGGAATAGATTATGGCGTTTGTGCCGATTTAAATATTTATGCACCTGCAAAAGGTATTGTTGTATACGCTGATGAATTGATCATTCGTGGAAACGCCATCATTATCAATCACGGCTGGGGCGTATACACAGGGTATTGGCATCTATCTGAATTTCAGGTATCTGTCGGTGATGAGGTTGAGCCAGGCCAATTAATTGCCTTAGTAGGAAACACTGGCCGATCAACAGGTCCACACTTGCATTGTGAGGTACGCGTAAACGGAACAGCTGTCAATCCCCTGACTTGGTTGGGAAAGACATTTCCGTAATTAAATATAAAAACAAGCACTGAATAAGTGCTTGTTTGAATGCGCTGGGGGGGACTTGAACCCCCACGCCTTGCGGCACATGATCCTCAACCATGCCTGTCTGCCAATTCCAGCACCAGCGCGCAACTAGTATTATATCTATCTCTAGAATATTGTCAAGCGAGAAATAAAAAAGCAACATTAGGAGAAGAATAAATGATCTCAATAGTGCTAGATGCAATGGGCAGCGACGACCGACCAGCCCCAGAAGTTGAAGCCGCTGTTATTGCATCGAACAAGTTTGACGTGAATATACTGCCTGTCGGCGATGAAGGTGATCTAGCAAAATTACTTAACGAAATCGAAGGGGATAAATCCAAGATAAAGATAATTCACGCACCAGAAGCTTTAGACATGAGCGACCACATTCAAGAAGCTCGTCAAAAGACACAAAATACAATGCGTGTTGGCATGGAATTGGTCAAGAATGGGGAAGCACAAGCTTTTGTTACTGCAGGTAATACTGGCATGGCAATGTATTTCGCTAAAAAAGTCTTTGGTGATATCAAAGGCGTTATCAGACCTTGCCTTTGTGCAATCTTCCCGGTAAAAGATGGGCGCTGCGTTATTCTGGACATCGGAGCAAATGCTGAATGCCGTCCTGAATTCCTGGTGCAGTTTGCCCAAATGGGTTCCATTTATGCAAAGTGTATGCTGGATTGCAACGAACCTAAAGTAGGCTTGCTTTCAAACGGAGAAGAAGAAGGCAAAGGCAATAACCTTGTACGTGAAACCTATCCATTACTCAAAGATAACATTGATAATTTTATAGGCAATGTGGAAGGTAAGGAACTGTTTGGCGGTGAGGTAGATGTTGTCGTTACAGACGGTTTCACTGGCAATGTTCTCCTAAAATCTACTGAAGCAGTTGCGAAACTGATCGTAAATGTTTTGCGCAAAAACCTAATGGCTACACTGAGAACAAAAATTGGTGCCTTGCTAGCCAAACCAGCCTTTGGCTCTCTGAGAAAAATGCTTGTCCCAGCTGAAATTGGCGCCGCTCCATTGCTTGGGATTGACGGTTTGGTTTTTGTCGGCCATGGACGTTCTGCTACACGTGCCATGGTAAGTTCGGTATTAATTGCAAAACAAGCCATTGAAGCAAACTTGCTAGAATCCCTCCGTATATCAATATCAGACACCTTGTAATCAATAAATTAAAATAGGAAAATAACTATCATGAAACTTGTAATTAATGAAAAATTGATCAATCGTAATAAGCGTATAGGCCAAATAGCTACTTTTTCAAGTCTAGCAATATTAGCTGGCGGTCTCTTTCTGGCATTTCAATCGGATGTAACCCAAATGCTCCTCTCTTATGTAGCCCTCATCGTCGGGTTTATCACTTCCCAGGTGGGTATCTATTACACCAATCGTTTTGGAAGAAATCCTCGTTTTGATGAACTCTTCACAAAGAACCTCCAAAAATTGAGCAATCAATATACCCTCTATGTTTATTCCTCCCCCATACCCTTGCTCCTGGTTGGTCCTAGCGGGTTTTGGCTGCCCATTCCAATCAGTGCAGGCGGGAATATTTCATACAGGAAGAACCGCTGGCGACAGCAAGGTGGCAATTTCTTAATGAAACTGTTTGCTCAAGAAGGTATCGGGCGTCTAGGTATTGAAGAAGCTACCAATATCAAGGATCTGACCAAATACATTCAAAAAATGTCAGAAACCGACGATAGTCTCCCCCCAATGCAGTCTGTCTTGGTACTAGTGAATGAAACTGCTGAAATTGGAGATGTTGAAAATGCACCAACTCAAATCATTCACATCAAGAAACTTAGGCGGTACATCCGAAAAGTAGATAGAGCTTGTCCAACGCCCTTATCAGACGAAGCGTTAGAAAATATAAATGCTCTTTTCTCTTAACCTTCGAAGAGATATTATGAGTTTTTCAGGATTTCTTTTT
>JAUXFJ010000175.1 GCA_030620065.1 Anaerolineaceae bacterium | reverse complement strand
TAACGAATAAATCATCCCACCTTATCAAGCTTTCTGTCACGTTTTGACATGAGGCCGTTCTCTAATCCCAAGATCAATTGTGCTGATGTTCCAATTGTGCAATCAAATGGAGCGAATTGTAATACTGCGGTCGTTTCATCGTAAACCGATGAGAGCTTGTGCTCCTTTCCATCGATTATCAGCTTGATAAAGTTTGGTTCATTCGTTTCAATATTGACCTCACTTGAGTTTTTTTTACATCATATGGTGGTGTCGGTTGCTCCCTGTACCAGAATACCTGGCTGGGGCGGTCGTCGAATAGTCCCTCTGGATCAAATTCAATTCTTATGAGTCTTGAGGTTAAGATTGTAAAACGCGCATTTCCATAAGCAATGACCGACTGCGAATTTGGTATGGGGGCGAACTTTGGTACATTGTATGCATACATCTTTTCTCCCTGGCTGAGGTAATTATTCGCAACGCATAATTGTAGCTTATAATAACTGCATTATTTCAATTTGGGAACTTCTCTGTGATAAAAACTCACCTCAATATTGTCCAACACAATTATGTATCGAAGGAAATATTATTTAGCAGCCATGGGTATCAATCAAGTTATTCCGATTACTTTAATCGCCTACTTGTTGTTTGCAATAAATTAAACTATTGTAAGAGGAGATGTTAACAATGTCTGTAATAAGCAATCAAAAATCAATTGGGCAAACCGTAAAGCGTAAAAAATGGCGAACTTTATTTGCGCTTGCATTTGGCTATTTCATTGATCAAGGAGAAGCGCAATCCATGTCTGTACTTTTTCCTACGCTGCAAACGCTCTGGGGATTGAGCTACACAAATCTTGGTATGATTGGCACAATTCGCAGCCTTCTTCAGTCCTTAAGCTCACCTTTTTGGGGATATGCCTCGGATAAATTCTCCAGGAAGAAAGTGATTCTCTGGGGAACTGGCATTTGGGGTATATGGACAGCCGTTTGCGGTTTAACTCAGAACTTTGGACAGCTGCTCGCAATTCGTGCCATTTCTGGGATTGGTCTGGGCTGCCTGATGCCTGCAACTTTTTCCATTATGGCAGATTCTTTTCCTCCGAAACAAAGAGGTAAAGCCCTTGGTATTCTTGAAGCTATAGGCGTGCTCGGGATTATCATCGGAACAGTTGGGCTGGGGTTTTTAGCCACACCAACACTTTGGCGCTGGGGATTCATCATACTTGGCTTGTCCAGCGTAGTCTCTGGCCTTATGGTATGGCTACTTGTTGATGAGCCAGTGCGTGGTGAGGCAGAACCTGAATTACAGGGAAAGATAACTAAGAAAGATGCTGATAAATATAGCGTTAAATTTTCTGATATCACCAAAGTTTTAAAAATACCGACAATCTGGGTGGCAATAGCACAAGGATTGGCTGGTTCCATGCCATGGGTAGTTATGGGTTTGTATTTCATTACCTGGTTGGTCCGGGATCGTGGATTATCAGAGCAATTGGCAACGCTAGTGTTTGCGGGTATCGTCGTAGGCACCGCCGCGAGCAATGTGATTGGCGGTTTGCTTGGAGATTGGGCTGAATCAAAAAGCCCCAAATATGGACGCACGGTCATCGGACAAATCTCTGTCTTCAGCGGTATTCCTTTTACATATATCCTTTTTACAATGACGGGTAATTGGCCTTTATGGGGCATTGTACTTCTATGCTTTGTAACTGCTTTATTCATCAGCTGGCCTGGTAAAGGCTCAAAAGAACCAATGATGCAAGGTGCAGTTCCCCCGGAATTACGCTCAACAGCGTTTGCAATGACCACGTTTATTGAAAGTGGCTTCGCGGCAATTGCGGCGTTTATTGCAGGTGCACTTGCTGACAAGATTGGCCTTACGTCTGCGATGATTTGGATGGTACCAGTGCCGTGGATCTTGTGCGGCTTGCTTTTCTCACTTTTTTATTGGAGCTATCCAAAAGACTCCAAAAAGCTCAGGGACATGATGGCAAAACGCGCAAAAGAATTAGACATTGCGCATGGCTTAGAATCTAAATAGGTAATTAGTTTAAGTAGTTGAAAGATCAATAACAGACCCGTCATAAAACGTGATGGGTTTGTTGATTTTATAAATGCCTTGACAATGGAATATCTCGATGATACGAGGTGTGCAAAATTACACAATGTGACGAGCCATCTCGATATTCCATTACCAATAAACGGTATAAATAATCTGCGCTGTTTATGTGAAGTATTCTCCGCTGATAACTATAGCAGTTAGATTGATCATAAAAATAAAAAATCTGCCATATAATTATGGTAGATTTTTTATATCTCTGGCGGGAGCGACGGGATTTGAACCCGCGGTCTCGGCCTTGACAGGGCCGCATGTTAAGCCACTACACCACGCCCCCGAGCGAAAATCAGTTTATCATAGGGAGAATATTAAGTCAAGGGAATTAGATTTCAAGGTTTCTTGAGTGTTCCCAGAGGCTGTCATTTAGAATAAGTGCTATACGAGGATCAATATGAAAATTGCATCGGTGAAAGAGATGAAAGAAATTGAACAGAGTGCTGATGAACGCGGTCTGAGTTACACAACAATGCTCGAGAATGCTGGCAGAAATTTGGGTATATGGCTCTATAATAAATTTACTCATCAACGACCTCACAGCGTAGTTGGATTGATTGGATCCGGTAACAATGGAGGGGACACACTCGTCGCTCTTGAATACCTGGCTAAAAGGGCTTGGATATGTATTGCCTACCTTGTTAAGGAACGCAGTGAAGGGGATATTTATCTGGCACGGTTTGTGAAAGCAGGTGGGACAGTAATTCATGTTACTGACGAACAAGACTTTAAAATATTCCGCGGAATATTATCCCATTGTGTCATTATCTTGGATGGCATATTTGGAACAGGTATCAAACAACCGTTAGAAGATGATTTATCATTGGTTTTATATCATATCAAGGCTAATATTACAGAATCGTCTCTAAAGCATGAAATTATCGCTGTAGATTGCCCCTCAGGTCTCGACTGTGACACAGGCGAGGTCTCTGAAAGCTGTATTCCTGCAGATTATACGGCTTGCATGGGAGCTGTGAAGCAGGGCATTTTAAAGTTCCCGGGTGTTAAATATGCGGGAAATCTCATAGGAATTGATATTGGTTTTCCAAAAGATTGTCCATCAATTGATCAAAAACTCACATTTATAGTTGATGATAATTATGTACAAAAGCATTTACCAAAAAGACCGCGGGATGCTCATAAGGGTACTTTCGGCACATGTGTAATCTTTGCAGGTTCTGAAGAATATATAGGCGCTGCTTATTTGTCGGGCAAAGCCGCATATTTATCTGGAGCCGGTCTCGTCCATATGTTAGTACACCCTAAGGTTCATCGTGCGCTCGCGGGAAATTTCCCCGAGGCAATTTGGTCTATCTTTTCTCAAGAAACACTAAATGATGGAAATAAATTGATGCGTTCACTTGTCAAGATCCAGAAGAATTGCGATGCACTTCTTTTAGGTCCTGGAATAGGGCAATCTGTCTACTCAAACAATCTGGTTGAGCATTTGTTACTCAATAATATTAAACTTGAAACAGAACCAGAGAAAACGATTCGAGGCATGTCTCCAATCATAATTGACGCTGATGGATTGCGGTTATTAAGTAAGTTCGATAGATGGTGGGAGATGCTCCCCAAAAACTCTGTACTGACACCTCATCCAGGAGAAATGGCAGCGCTGACAGGACTGAACATTAATGAAATCCAATCTGACCGTTGGAATATTACTAAACATTACGCGCAATACTGGGGGATGAACATTGTGCTAAAGGGAGCCATCACTGTTGTTGCAAATCCAAACGGAATTTTAGCGATTATACCAATTGCATCACCAGCACTTGCTACTGCTGGAACCGGTGATATCCTGGCTGGTTTGATAACAGGCTTTTGTGCGCAAGGGGTTGACACTTTTGAGGCTTCAGCGCTTGCAGCCTATATTCATGGGCAGGCAGGTATAATTGCCGAGCAAAAGTTTGGTCAATCAACTTCAGTCACTGCGAACGAAGTGCTGTCTTTTATACCGAAAATATTACGTCAGATTAACAACAAACAGACAGCATGTTTCTAAAGCTGTCTGTTTAGTTTTATCGGTGTGCACTTAAGTTAAGCTGATTTAGACCCTTCACCTTTTTTCGGGCGAATAGAATCGGCAAGTTTTTCCCTTTGTTCTTCAACCACAACTTGAC
>JAUXFJ010000117.1 GCA_030620065.1 Anaerolineaceae bacterium | reverse complement strand
ATTTTAATGTCTATGCCTTCGATCAACGCGGGCATGGTAAATCAGGAGGTAAACGCGGTCATACACCCAGCATCAAGTGCCTGTTGGATGACATCACTATCAGCATTCAATACGCGCAGAACGAAACTGGGAAAGACATTCCCACATTCCTTTATGGGCATAGCTTGGGTGGTCTTGAAGTACTTTATTATGGGCTGGATGAAAAAACCAAGTTGGCGGGTATTATCTCCACAGCACCAACACTCGATATGAGCAGCACGAATAAATTCAAAATCATGCTTGCCAAGCTGCTCGACTCAATCATGCCAACCTTTGCCCTTGCTAACGGATTGGATGTCGAAGGGCTGTCGCGCGATCCTAAAGTGGTCGCAGATTACATAGCAGATCCACTTGTTCACGATCGGGTTAGCGCGCGTTTAGGATTGTTCATCGTAGAAGGCGGCGCGTACATGCTGACACATGCACACAAATGGCATCTGCCGCTGTTGCTAATGCACGGCACCAAAGACCGGCTATGCAATTACAAAGGTTCAGAAGCATTCGCTGCGGTTGTTAAAGGCGATGTAACCTTGAAGCCATGGGAAGGCTTCTTACATGAAGTACACAATGAACCCGAAAAAGAAGAAGTCTTTCAGACTATGGTGAAGTGGATAAAAAGCCAACTGAAGAAAAGATAGCATCCACTTTCTCACCCCTTGTCGCAAATAAAAACCACCCAAAACAATCCTGGGTGGTTTTTATTTCAGCGGAGAGGGTGGGATTCGAACCCACGATACCTTGACGGTATACCCGCTTTCCAAGCGGGCGCACTAGACCAGCTATGCGACCTCTCCATGTAATAAACTATATAGTTTTTAAGGCGACAGCTATTATACCAGAAACCAGGGAAAAGAACCCGCCTCCCCCTCCAATCTGCAGCGCAAAACATATAAAACCCAATATTATCTATCTTCATCATACATGTATTGGGGTAAGCTTATTATATAAATACGTGTCCATCACAAGTGGACAATTGTGAAGCATGCCAGAGATCATCACAGATTATTCGAGGTCTCATGCTAACAAGATCCACGCAGAAACTACTTCAGACAGATTCCAAAAGTTATTCTGAAGTTCTTATAAAATGAACTTGCACCTTACAACTTCTGGCATCTATTTACATATAACATAATGGAGGAACAAGTGACGAAAGAAAAGAAAAAAATCCCGTGGTATCTCTATCCCTTCTGGTTGATTTGGCGCCTGGTTGTTATTATCATCGAATTAACTGGCCGCGTGATCGGAGCTGTCCTCGGTCTGGTCTTGCTTATCGCCGGGGTAATCCTCAGCCTCACCATCGTCGGTGCAGTTGTTGGAATTCCCCTTGCCATCTTCGGCTTCATGCTTATGATCAGGGCAATCTTCTAAGAATAATTCCACCCCGCTACGCAAGATCGCTCACATTAGGATAATCAATTCACATTTTTTGTAGACAGTTGGCGGGTTTATAAACTTTAATTAAAAGAAAAATCACACCGGTTCTCCGACGGTGTGATTTTATTTACTTAAACAAGCTTAGATAGCTTTCAGCTTCCCTTTCAACTCTGTCAGCGCCTCAACCGGTGTGGGATCAACCTGATACATCATCGCAAGATAATATGATATATAGTCACCCAGATGCAGTAATGTCCATAGCTGCGCCAGCGGCGTATCCCCTGAAGCAGTCACCTCGTCAGTATAGAATCCCTCCAGCATGAACGCCTGTTGCGTGAAGTCCAGGCGCAGTTTATTGCGCGGATGATCCAACTCAGCTTTTAAAAATACAGCCGCAACTTTAGTCAGCAGTTCCTCAGGATTAAGCAATCCCGCAAGCGTATTATGATCAGCTTCGGGAAGCACCTCAAACTGTGCCCAGGCTTTGGCAATCTCATTTATTTGTGTTTTCCAGCGCCGTGCAATCGGTTCAAGCGCCCCTGCGGCAAAAACGGAAACATAACGCCCAAGGAATTGTCCTGCCAAGCGTTTAGCTGGGTTTGAAGCTACCCCCACTTGAGGTGAGAGGTGCGCCTGCTGTGCCTTCATCGCTGCAGCCGCAGACGCCACATCACTTTCAGCATTCGCAAAATATCCCAGACGTGTTAACAATGCCAGCAGCATCCCAAACGAATAACCGATCGCAGTGCGTGGCTGGCCATCGTGTTTGAATATCCATGCCGTTATACCTGCCGCTTTTGCTTTTTCAGCTAATTTTCCGCCCGTGCTGAGCGTGAGCACCTGACACCCATTATTGACTGCTTCATCAAAGGCTGAGAGAGTCTCTTCTGTGTTGCCAGAGTGTGAGGAGCAAATTACAAGCGTCTCCGAGCCTCTTGCCCAATATGGCAAGCCGTAATCCCGATGTGAGATTACAGGGATGGGGCAGGCAGACTTGACATAGTTAGTTAAAAGGTCTCCCCCAATTGCTGAACCGCCCATACCTGCAATCAGCACTTGTCTCACTTCCTTGAACTGCGGAAGTGGGAGTTGATTGCCCAATTCCCATGCCTTTAAAAGCTGCTCTGGCAAAGCTTCAATATGACCAAGCATATTTTGAGGGTCTAGGTCATTAAAGCTCTGGTGATCATCCAAGTTCATTGTGTAAATCTCCTCAAGTACTGTGTCTTGTATTAATATGAATATCCCTGCTCAAGGTAGGGACCAGGTCAAGAATTCAATTTTTACAATGCCAGTTGCTTCATCATAACTGATCAAGTGTAAACAACCCGGTAGTCCCTGATTGGTATGATAGCAAATATAAATATCTGGCAGGATCGTATTGAAGCTGATCGGCGTCGAGCCAACCAATGCATTCTTACAGTCGTTAAACCCAGGCAGTCCAGCTCCAAATAGCTTCATACCTGCGCCATTATTGGGCGTAAGGATATGGCTATTGGTTGCCAGGTGAGTATATACAATATCCGCAAGCCCGCTGCCAGGATTGACCTCCTTAGTGTCCAGATCAAGCTGATCATCATTCACCAATTCAACCAAAGCGCTCATATAGATCACTGGCGTTGGTGTTCGCGTGAGCGTTGGCTTGGGTGTATCCGTAACTAGCTGCATAACCTGAATGCGAACCCAAAAAGGGGCATCCCCATTCGGGCCAATGCCAAAGAGCTCTCCAGCCTCATTCTGTAGTATCCAGTTACTTTGGTAGCTGCCAGACCTCATGGGGGCAACCATATCCACACTCAAATCAACCATGCTGCCCGGCGGAACCTCACCCGATAAATAGTATATCTGCACCGCATCAAGCGGATTGCCCGAAAAGAAAACCAGCGCATATAGGCGCGTCCATGTACAAGAGCCTGCATTCCGAAGACGCCAGGTTTTTGTGAAACTTTCACCAGGCTTTAGCACCGTATCATCCCGAATGGTGATATCAAACGGAGTCCCCGGCGCTGCAACATCACAGGCCGGTACTTTAGTCGGTGTGGCATTGAGGGGTCGTGTGCGATCCAAGGTTGGGATAGGGTTGGTTGCATAAGCAGCTGTCCCTGCTGCAGAGGTCTCTGAAGCTGCCATCGCTTGAGCCGTCTCTGCTTGAAGATGTGCGACTGTCACCTGGGCTGCTGAAGTCTCATATAGCGAGGTCGCATCCAGCGCGTCTACAGCCTCAGTGCCAGGAGCAAACATTTGACAGCTTACCAGGAAACTAAGTATAAACAATACCGTAATTTTCAATATCTTTTTTAACATCAGATCGTTCTCTTTGCCCGATTCTACCCTAAAACAAGCATCCTGCTGTTCAACTCTCAGGACTTTCTGAATAAAATCTTACCTTTAATCACAACCGTACAGGCATACCTTGTCAGTTTTCAAAGATTAAAGTATAGTATTTAAAATCAAAACCCAGATTTTATCACATATCATCATCAATTAGGAATTAGGGAGATTTTATGACAGCAGAAGCTCTCACCCAAAAAGAACAGAACGGTGTCAACACCTGGCTTGATCGTCCCGTATTTTCATTCTGGCCTGCATTCACCGTAGAGAAACTAATTATCGTGATTCTTCTTTGCCTTACTGTGACCAGCCGTTTCTACGATGTTGGCGCACGCGTCATGAGTCATGATGAAGTCAACCATGTCGTACCAGCATATGACTTCTATCAAGGCAGAGGTTACCGCTACGATCCTGTTACTCATGGACCTTTCCAGTTTCACATGATCGCCTTTTCATACTTTATGTTAGGCGATAGTGATTTTAGCGCCAGGGTGCCAGCAGCACTATTTGGGATTGCTGTTGTTGCATTTGCCATCTTTGCCTATCGGCGCTACTTCGGTCGTGCTGGTGCATTAATCGCAGGCTTGTTCTTTATGATATCCCCTTATATCTTGTTTTACAGCCGCTACACACGCAATGAGATCTTCATCGTCTTCTGGGGCGAGGTGATGTTATGGATTTTCTTAAGATATTTGGAGTGCGGTGAAAAGAAATATCTGATATTTCTAACCGTTATCACCGCATTCCACTACACCGACAAAGCAACCGCCTACATCTTCACCGCTGAGGCACTGATCTTCCTGGCAGTCCTTTTCGTGTTCCAAATGCTCAAGCGTAAGTGGGAACGAGCTAATCTAAAGATATTCTTCCTAATAATGATCATTGCCACCATGATAACAGGTGCATTGGGCTTTGTTTTTGCTTTGAGTCAACCTGCTGAAGCGCAGGATGTCGCACTTGCCGAGAGCGGCGAAGCCCTCATTACCGGGGTTTCATCCTCACAAGTCATCATGATTATCTCACTGGCTGTGGCTGTAATAGGCGTCATTATCGCCGCTATAACGCTTATCCGCGGTGTTGGTCTCACGCATATTCGGGACTCGCGCAGCTTTGACCTGCTCGCACTGCAAATAAGCCTAATTCTCCCACTACTGAGTGCCCTTCCGATGAAGATAGCAGGTCTCAATCCTTTGGATTACACCCAAGCAGGTATACTGCGTGCAGCTCTTTTTGTGGTACCGATGGCACTGCTGTCGATATTGCTAGGCCTTCTATGGAATCGGCGTGTATGGCTTCAATGTACTATCATCTTCTGGAGCATATTTACCATCTTTTACACCACCGTATTCACTCAAGGAGACGGGTTTTTCGCTGGTATTATGGGAGCATTGGGATATTGGATGGCACAGCAAAGTGTCCAGCGCGGCAGTCAACCTTTGTATTATTATGCACTCGTGCAGATACCGCTGTATGAGTTCCTTCCCGCTATTGGGACAATTATGGCACTGATCATCGGTATTGCAAAAGGACTCTTCATCAGCAAAGCCAATCATCCTTTTGAATTACCAGAACCTAAAAATATTTCCGAATCTGATACAGAAAACATTCCAGAAATTCCGGCAGAAGACACACCTACCTCTATTCAAACCGATGCCAAAAAGGAAGAAAACAAACTAGAAGAAACAAGCCTGCCACAGAAAAAACGCTTCTTTTCTGACCCGCCGGATAACGCCGGTGAGTTGCGGCCAGTGCCCATTTTACTCTTGCTGTTTTTCTGGTCCTTGATTAGTTTGATCGCCTTCAGCCTTGCTGGTGAACGTATGCCCTGGCTGACGACGCATATCGCTATGCCCCT
>JAUXFJ010000094.1 GCA_030620065.1 Anaerolineaceae bacterium | reverse complement strand
TAAGCCAATGTTTCGATATTTCCCTGCGGCCATTCTCATGGGTACTTGGTCTGCCGAGGGAAGTGGGCGTACCTTTGATATTTGGTATATTACGTAAGGAATTATCTTTGGTCATGTTGGGGCAAGCTTTGGGGAGCATGAATTTTGCCAGTGTACTGACACCCGTACAGATGATCACTTTTACCGTGTTTGTTGTTTTTATATGCCATGTCTGGCGACTTTGGTTGTTATCCGCAAGGAATTAGGCAACAAAGCGATGTGGGCAATCATGGGAATCACGACTGTTGTTGCAATTGTTTTTTGCGTTGGCATCTCGTTTTGTTTCAATGATATTTCTATAGATATATGAGTACATTAGTTCGCTTTTCAATATTATCCCCGCGCCGGAGAGAATTCTAAAAATTACTGTTGGTCACACCGGCGCTATGAATACTTAAATTAATAATCTTGTTAAGGGTAGTTTTTTTAAAATATTCAGAAGACGAGGTAAATAAATGCCAGAAATCAACGTGAGTGAATTAATGGACAAAATCCCCACCTATTTTAATGCTGAGGCAGCTCGTGATGTTAATGCTCGAATTCAATTTAATCTAGCGGGTGATCAGGCTGGTGAATGGACGATGTGTATCAAGGATCAAACCTGTTCTGTAGAAAAAGGTGAAGTGGCGGATCCGGATCTTACTTTAAAGGCGGATGCCGTTCTCGCTGCTCAAATTCTGATGGGTGAGGTTGATGGTATGCGGGCTTACCTGATGGGAAAGCTCAAATTGATTGGCGATCTTTCCCTGGCAATGAAGATAGCGAAATATTTTAACGTTTAATTGATTGGAAGATCTTAAAATAACAATCCCTCATTGACCTTCAGAGAAGGTTAGCAAAGGATTCGTTTTATCCGTATAAACCCCAATTGTCTATCAATCCATCTTCCATCATTGTGGGGTCCCAACTTTCAGTTCCGTAATTGATCTTGGCAGGTATACTCAAGACCAGCTCAGTTTTTTTTCTGGCGGCTTCCAGCATTGATGGACCATATGGACAAAAGGGCGTGGTAAGGATCATGGTCACCAAGGCGTGATCTTCTTTGATCTCCACATTCCGTATCAAGCCTAGTTGTATGATGTTATACCCTAATTCAGGGTCAGCGATACTGGATAAGCCTTCGGTTATAGTGTTGAGTTTTTCCGGATGGGTTTCCTGGATTTTCCAGACAGGTAAGTTGCTTTGAGGTTCATCAGGCATAGTATGGATTAACCTTCAACGGATGTGTCTATTACATAGGTGCAGTGCGCATCTCCGTTAAGTATGCATTCTGTCATTATTAACGGTTTTGAGAGCAGCGTGGACATAATTGTTTGGTCGGTCTTACATACTTCGGGATGTGCTAAACCGATATGATGATACGGGCAGCTGATCCCATGGATCTCATATTGCCCATCTTTATGCGTCCATTCGATTATAAAACCTTCTTTGGCGAGGATATCCTTTAGTTGATCCAGACGATTATCCATAGAGAGCGCATTAATATCATCCTGATAATTGGCAGCAAGGCTTTGCGCCAGTTTTACGAAGAGATCATCAACTTGTTGATCTGGTAAAAATTGCTTGATTTGTTCAAGTAAACGATTTGTAAGTTTTAGATAATTAGTTGGAAATTGTTCCATTCCCAGTTCAGTCAATGTATAGATCAGCCGAGGGCGGCCAACACCGTGACGTTCTTCTTCAGCGAATACCATCCTTTCAGCCTGAAGGCTGGTTAGGTGGTGACGTACGGAGATACCGTTTATACCCACAGACTCTGCAAGATCAAGGATCGTTGACCCAGGATGCAGGAGCAGGGTTTTAAGAATTTTATCGCGGGTACTTTTCATAAAAAACGTTCCTGATTAAAAAAATCATATTTATGATTTGTAGTATAAATTAGAATAAAATAATTGTCAATAAATAAGATTATTATCCTAAATATATTATACAAGCAAGGTTAATCGTTCAATAGTAAAGAGTAATTAAAATTCAATTGACGTGCTATAATTATTCTTGTTCAGCCAATTGATTATAGAAAGGGAGCTATTATGACCAAAATAATTGATATTGAAGGCATTGGACCAGTTTATACTGAGAAGCTCGTTAAAGCCGGTATTCGTACGGTTGAGGCATTACTAAGTGCCGGCGCAACCCCGCGAGGGCGTGAAGAATTATCCCGGAAATCCAGTATTGATAAGACTTACATCCTCGAGTGGGTCAATCACGCTGATCTTTACCGCATCAAAGGAGTCGCTGAAGAATATTCGGACCTTCTTGAAGAGGCGGGCGTTGATACTGTTGTTGAGCTAGCACAACGCAGAGCTGATAATTTGTATGCCAAGATCATTGAAGTCAATAATAAGAAGAAGCTTGTTCGTCGAGTGCCTAGTCTCTCTGAAGTAACCAGATGGGTAGATCAAGCGAAAAGATTGCCGCGCGCGGTTCACTACTAAACTGATAACATGAGATTTTATAAGCAGCATTCTGCAAGTCAGTTATTGAGCTTGCGCATGCTAGAATCTAGATAATCGAGTAAAAATAGCAGGAAAACTTGTGGGGAAGAGTTTTCTTGCTATTAAGTTGGAGACCATTAATATAAGACACAGTTAAATAATTATGCCCCATCTTTTTATGAGATGGGTCATGGCATGTTTGTTTTTCAAGAATTTCATTGCTTTTTCATCGATAAAATTGATATTCTTTGTTTTGTTATGGATAAATGCTGAACTTTTCGCACCTCATCATTGTGCGTTTTCCAATCCATACTGGGATATCATTGGTTAATATTATATATAATTATCCTAAATATTGACATATATATTTGGGCGTGCTATAATCTCTTTGCTTTATTATAATACGATAATTTGGATAATAATAGGCTAAAAAACAGTAACTTTCTTGGTTTTGGAATAGGGACAGGTTTATGGCAAGTCTTGTAATTAAGAATTTATATGTCAAGGTTGATGATACGATAATCCTCAAGGGTTTAGACTTGACGATAAGCCAAGGGGAAGTGCATGCTATTATGGGACCGAATGGCACTGGCAAATCGACCCTAGCATATACTGTGATGGGTCACCCAGCATATTCAATCATTGAAGGCGATGTATTAATCGATGGTGAGAGCATTATTGACCTTAGCCCGGATGAGCGTGCTCATCGAGGATTATTTTTAGCATTCCAACATGCTGTTGCTTTACCGGGTGTTAGCGTTGCGAATTTTTTGCGCAGTGCCTTAAATGCTAAAGTGAAAAGGGAGAACCCAGATGATAAGGGTATACCTATTATAAAATTCCGCAAGCTGCTTAAATCAAAGATGGACTTGTTAAAAATGGATTATTCTTTTGGGGGGCGCTATTTGAATGAAGGTTTTTCGGGTGGTGAAAAGAAACGTGCTGAAGTCCTTCAATTGGCGGTACTTGAACCACGGTTTGCAATCCTTGATGAAACAGATTCAGGTCTTGATATTGATGCTGTGCGGATTGTCTCCGATGGTGTTAATAAGCTAAATGGGGATGACCTGGGCATACTGGTAATCACGCATTATCAGCGCATCTTGAATTACATCCAGCCACAATTTGTGCATGTCATGTTTGACGGACGGATAGTTGAGTCCGGCAATTCTGAACTTGCTCATTATCTTGAAGAACACGAATACGATTGGGTTCGTGAAAAATATGCAGAATCTGTGTAAAACTTGCATGCGAACCAGCTTTGATGAACGATGCGGGGCTGAGGATGAGTAAAGAAACGCACAAGGATATCCTGAACCAATTAGGTGGAGATTACAAACATGGTTTTAAGGACCCTGAAAACTATGTATTCAGGAGTCGCAAGGGGTTGGACAAGGAGGTTGTTCAGCAGATTTCTGCATTAAAGGGTGAACCGGCCTGGATGCTTGACTTTCGACTAAAGGCATTAAGGCATTTTCAGGAACGCCCCATGCCAAATTGGGGGCCAGATCTTTCAGCTCTTAATCTTGAAGATATCTATTTTTATATTAAACCATCTGAACGAGAGGGGAAGACCTGGGAGGATGTTCCCGATTCAATTAAAACTACTTTTGATCGTTTAGGCATCCCTGAGGCAGAGCAGAAATTTTTAGCAGGTGTTGGCGCTCAATATGAATCGGAAATGATCTACCACAGCATCCAAGAAAAACTTGAAAAACAGGGTGTGATCTTCTTAAGCATTGAAAATGGCTTGCGGCAGTATCCTGACCTTTTCCGTGAGTATTTTTCGACCGTTGTTCCAATCGGAGATAATAAATTCGCGGCTTTAAACAGCGCTGTGTGGTCAGGTGGGTCTTTTGTCTATATACCTCCTGGTGTGAAAGTTGATCTTCCTTTACAGGCATACTTCCGTATGAATAGCGCCGATTTCGGGCAGTTTGAACGTTCATTGATCATCGCGGATGAGGGTTCACAGGTGCATTACGTTGAAGGCTGTACGGCACCTTTGTACTCATCGTACTCATTACACAGCGGCGTGATCGAGATCATTGTAAAGAAGAACGCACGCGTGCGCTACACAACCATTCAAAATTGGTCAACCAATGTCTACAACCTGGTAACACAGCGATCGGTTGTGCATGAGGGAGGCATAATGGAGTGGGTTGATGCGAATTTGGGTTCGAAAGTTACTATGAAATATCCTTCCTGCTACTTGATGGGACCCGGTGCACACGGGGAAGTTCTTTCTGTGGCCTTTGCAGGACCAAACCAGCACCAAGATGCTGGCGGAAAGATGATCCATTTTGCACCGCATACCAGCAGCAAGATCACCTCCAAATCTATCAGCAGAGGCAATGGACGATCATCATACCGAGGGTTGTTAAAAGTGTATCCTGAGGCTGAGGGCGTCAAGGCAAATGTAGTTTGTGATGCTCTGCTCCTGGATCCTCAATCCAGATCAGATACTTATCCATATATTGAAATTGATGCTGAAGATGTGTCAATTGGACATGAAGCAACTGTGTCCAAAATCGGTGAAGAACAGCTGTTTTATTTGCAGAGCCGTGGCTTGAGTGAGGAAGAAGCTGCAACGATGGTCGTCTCCGGTTTCATAGAACCTTTGGTTAAAGAACTGCCAATGGAATATGCAATTGAAATGAATAGTTTAATCCGGCTACAGATGGTAGGTTCGGTTGGATAAGATATTAAATAAAGGGCGCATTTGAGATGACAGAGAAGCCAAAGATCATCAAGAGAGTGTCTCAAATTAAGCGTCGAGCTGTTATAAAAGAATTCAGCTTTGATCAGCAGGACCTTCCACGACAGCTGACTGACGCATTGAATATGTACCATCAATCATCTTGGGATGCTTACAAAAACTTGCCTTTCCCGAGTGGAAAAGAAGAGCCTTGGCGTCGGACGGATATTCGTGCGCTCGCAATTGATAAATTCCGCAGAATAGAGCAATTAAGTAAAAGCGATTTCACTACCCCGGATGGACAATACCTAAAGCCTTTTAAGGATGAAAATTATGCTGGACAGATCATCTTAAATGGTAATGACATTCAGCAAACTTTGTCAGAAGACGCGGCAGAGAAGGGCGTGCTCTATACTGATTTTAGATCAGCTGAAGAAAACAACCCGCAGCTGCTCTCAGACCTCCTAGGGAAAATTGTTCAGGCAAAGGATGGCAAATTCGCCGCATTGGCATCTGCTTTAGGGCAACATGGTGTGTTCCTATATGTGCCTAAGTATGTTGTTATTGAAGCGCCATTCTACAGCTTGATATGGGGAGCGCCTGCTTTTTCTGCTACACTATCTCATATCTTTGTGTGGTTGGAGGAGGGCGCCTCGGTTACATTCGTGCACGAGTCAGCTTCATCTACGTTTCTTGAAAGTGAACAAGCTTTCCATTCCGGTGTTGTCGAACTTCACGTAGGCGAAGGCGCCAAGTTGAATTTTATTGAACTGCAATCCTGGGGTGAACACGTCTGGTCGTTTTCTCATGAAAGGGCACAGGTGTCACGCGATGGGATGCTTGATTGGGTTTTCGGAGCGATTGGCACAAGACTCAGCAAGTGTTTTTTAGATATTGATCTGTTAGGATCCGGCGCTCGCGCAAGGATGACAGGTTTTTATTTCTGTGATGATCATCAGCATCTTGATCATGATACGCAGCAAAACCATTTGGCACCATATACAACGAGCGATTTGCTGTATAAGGGTGCTTTATTTGGCAGCAGCCGCTCGGTATGGCAGGGGATGATCTATGTTGCTCCCAATGCCGTTAAAACGGATGGCTATCAGAGCAACAAGAATTTAGTATTAAGCAAAAAAGCGCGGGCTGATTCCATCCCGGGACTTGAGATTCTGGCGGATGATGTTAGATGTTCCCACGGTGCTACAGTAGGCCGAAT
>JAUXFJ010000033.1 GCA_030620065.1 Anaerolineaceae bacterium | reverse complement strand
CTTTTTACCCAAACTTTTTACTCCTTAAGGGCGGGTAAACAGAGTAAAAAGTTTTGCTTATAAGAAAAGGTCGGGATCAGACCGAAGCGCCTTCTAATGTGAGCGGCATCAAGCCGCACCACAGTTTTTGTTTGACAATTCATATGCGCTGCAGTATAATCTAGTTTCGTGAAAAATAACGTATGGGAGATTTAAGCGCGTATGGAAAAATCAATAAAATCGGCGGAAGCACCCGGCGATGAAATTCAAGCAAAACAACGCTTTGATGGAAAAGTGTTAAAAACCACACTCCAAGGAGGGTTGATTGATATCGGCAGTAAACTACCTGCTTTTATTCACATATCCCAAATCGTCAAAGATAACGATCCAAAGGCATCTGTAAACAGTATTGGAGAAGTATTAAAGGTTGGACAGGAAGTTTCTGTTTGGGTTAAACGTGTAAAGAAAGACCGCATTGAGCTAACCATGAAAGAGCCTTTGGTTCTTGAATGGCGTGAAATTAAACCTGATATGGTGGTTAAAGGCAAGATTATAAGGTTAGAAACCTTCGGTGCATTTGTCGAGATTGGCGCTGAGCGGCCAGGTTTGGTTCACATCAGTGAACTTGCGCACAGCTATGTGCGCACGCCCGGTGAAATTGTGCGTGAAGGCGATGAGATTGAAGTCAAGGTACTGGAAGTGAATCGGCGCAAGAAGCAGATCAAATTAAGCATGAAGGCGCTGCAGGAGCTTCCCGCTGAACCGGAAGTGAAAGTGCCCAAAAAAGGCGGAAAACGCGGCAAGGCGAAGGATAAACAGGAAAAAGTCACTGAAGTGGTTATTCCAGATCCAACTGCTATGGAAATTGCTATGCGCCAAGCCATGGATCGCGCCCAACATGACGAGGCTGAAGTCAGCAGTGCAAATACTCGCAGCAAGCACAGCAAAGATGTTGCTAGTGAGCAGAACGATATTCTCGAAAGAACACTTAAGAATAAAGTCAGTTAGTAATAACCAACCATGCAGACGGTGGTTTATCTCAAATCATCTTCAAATAAATGAACATACCGCGGGAGGCGCCGGGAAATTACTGGCCCTCCCTGAGCTTTTAATTAAACCTAAGTTAATCTTGATGTAATTGTTATGTTACGATGAATGTGATTGATTCTTGTCAAGACATTATAATTATTTCATCAATTAGTTGGAGGCAGGATGACGACCAAGTACATATTCTTCACTGGTGGTGTGCTAAGTTCAGTTGGCAAAGGCTTAACCGCAGCGGCGATTGGGCGATTGCTCAAAGAGTGTGGCTTTCGCGTTGGTGTTCAAAAACTTGATCCTTACTTGAATGTTGATCCCGGCACGATGAGCCCTTACCAGCACGGCGAAGTCTTTGTGCTGGATGATGGCTCTGAAACGGACTTGGATCTGGGCCATTATGAACGTTTCATTGATGTCCGCCTGAGTAAAGTTTGCAATGTGACAAGTGGACAGGTTTATGCTGAAGTGATTGAGCGTGAACGGCGCGGGGACTATCTTGGTGGCACAATCCAGGTTATTCCACACATCACAAATGAGATTAAAAAACGTATCATGATGGTAAGTAAAGCGACAGACGCTGAGATCGTTTTGGTTGAGATTGGTGGCACTGTAGGGGATATCGAGAGCTTGCCGTTCCTGGAAGCGATTCGCCAGATGCGCAATGATATTGGACGTGAAAACACAGCTTATATTCATCTTACCTGGCTGCCTTATATCAGCGCAACAGGTGAATTAAAGACCAAACCGACACAGCACTCAGTCCGCGAGCTAAGGTCGATTGGCATTATGACAGATATGATCGTGGCAAGGTCAGACCATCCCGTTGAGGAAAGCCTCCGCGAGAAGATTGCCTTGTTCTGTGATGTTGATAAAAAAGCGGTCATTCCTTTGGTCACATCGCAAGTATTGTATGAGGTTCCGCTTATTTTGGAGGATGCAGGTGTTGCTGGTATTCTGATGAAGCGTTTAAACCTGGAAAAACGCCAGGAGCCTAATTGGTGTGAGTGGCGCTGGTTAGTAGAAGAAGTGCGCAAACCCAAACCGATTGTTAATATTGCTTTGGTCGGAAAATATGTCGAACTACATGATGCATACATCAGCGTACGTGAAGCACTTAAACACGCAGCGCTTCATCGAGGTGTAGAAGTAAATATCTCTTGGGTGCATTCTACCGATTTGGAAAAGGGGCTTAATCTGGACATCCTTGAAGGTGTGGATGGTATTGTTGTGCCAGGCGGATTTGGTAGCCGAGGTGTTGAAGGCAAGATCATGGCAGCGAATTACGCTCGTAAGAACAAGGTGCCTTACCTGGGTTTGTGTCTTGGCATGCAGGCGATGGTGATAGAGTTTGCGCGTGCAGCATTGGGAGATGAAAAAGCCAATTCATCCGAATTTGACCATGCGACATCTGCGCCTGTGATTGATTTAATGCCTGACCAGCATAATGTCACTAATATGGGTGGCACGATGCGTTTAGGATTATATCCATGCCAGCTTCAATCTGGTACTATCGCAGCTAAAGCCTATGGTGTAAATGAAGTAGAAGAACGCCATCGCCATCGTTTTGAAGTCAATAATAGCTACCGCGGCATTCTTGAAGAACACGGGATGGTCATGTCTGGTATTTCTCCTGATAAGCGTCTGGTAGAAATTGCTGAAATAAAAGACCATCCCTATATGCTGGGCACGCAGTTCCATCCCGAGTTCCTTTCACGACTCAACCGCCCGCATCCCTTGTTTACCGCGTTTATGGAAGCGGTATGCGAACGAGCAGGTGTTTCGAAGGAGGTGTAAGCTGAGCAGCTGTCGGCGTAAGGAATGTTTTATCATATCAATAAATTAAATAGCTGTATTATACTTAGGTGATTGTATATTCCAGAAAGGATTAGGACAAAGGACCAATGAATACAACGATTGTTGATTTAAATGCACTTGAAATTCTTGATTCACGCGGTAACCCCACACTTGAGGTTGAGGTTATTTTAGCCGATGGTAGTTGGGGGCGTGCGGCAGTACCATCTGGAGCCTCAACAGGTGTGCACGAAGCCTTGGAGATGCGCGATGGTGATAAAGCGCGTTATAACGGCAAGGGCACCATGCAAGCGGTGGATCATATAAATGAAGAAATTGCCGATGCCTTGATTGGGTGGGACGCGGTTGAACAGAAAGCCATCGATATGGCGTTACTTGAATTGGACGGTACGCCAAACAAATCAAAATTAGGTGCTAATGCAATTTTAGGCACTAGTTTGGCGGTAGCAAAGGCTGCTGCAAATGCTGTCAGTTTACCTCTCTACCGCTATCTGGGCGGTGTTTATGCTCATCTGCTCCCCGTTCCAATGTTGAATATTCTTAACGGTGGAGCACATACTGGTTGGCAGACCACTGATGCGCAGGAATTCATGGTGATGCCTTTGGGGGCTGAATCGTTTGCTCAAGGGCTGCGCTGGGGTTCAGAGATTTATCAAGCGCTTAAGGGTGTGCTTAAAGCCAAAGGGTATGCCACACTGGTGGGTGATGAGGGTGGGTACGCACCTGCGCTCAAGGCAAATGCTGAGGCTGTTGAGCTGATCCTGGAAGCCATTGAAAAAGCTGGCTATAAGGCTGGTGAAGATGTTGCCATTGCGCTTGATCCAGCAGCTTCTGAGTTTTATGACGAAAAGGAAAAGGTCTACAACTTACGCACAGAGGGACGTAAACTTTCCAGTGAGGAAATGGTCGCCTTCTGGGTTGATTGGGTCAATAAATATCCGATCGTATCCATCGAAGACGGCTTCGCTCAAGATGATTGGGAAGGTTGGAAGATGTTTACCGCCCAAGTGGGTGACCGCATTCAAGTTGTCGGTGATGATTTATTGGTAACTAACCCGAAACGCGTTGCGCGTGCAATCGAAGAAAAAGCCTGTAACGCATTGCTCGTCAAGGTGAATCAGATCGGTTCGCTGACCGAAACTATGGAAGCCGTAACGCTCTGTCAGACAAATGGCTGGCGCGCAGTGACCTCCCATCGTTCAGGCGAGACCGAAGATACGACCATCGCCGATCTTTGTGTGGCAATGAATATGGGGCAGATCAAAGCTGGCGCCCCTGCACGTTCTGATCGGGTTGCTAAGTATAACCAACTGCTGCGCATTGAAGCTGAATTAGGTGATACTGCCAAGTATGCTGGCTGGTCTGCGCTGAAAAGCTAGAGAAGAATAGATGAACATATTACTAGCAGACCGTTTTGCGGTCTGCTAGTTTTGCTGTTTCATGTTTGAGTGAATCCCGAAATATCAGGAAGTAGCGTAGAATTGAAACTTGAGCATTATCATGAAGATACCACCAGAGGCTTGTTTCTTGTCTGAAATTAAGGAGATATCATGATCAAAGGTGTCAATAAAATTATCACAATTCTTATGATCTTGACTTTGGCTGCCTGCAGCATGCCAGCGCAGGAGCTTGCTACTCAGGTTACAGAAGAGCAATTAACTAAAACCAATGAAACAGCTACTGTGCTAGATCCTACACCAAATCAAGAAACTGAAGAACCCCAAGCTGCACAATGCCCTGAAGGCAGTACAGAGATCCGCGCTTATAGCGTCAGTTTCTGTTTTGATACCGATCTGGCACAAGGTTTATGGCAAGAGATTGTGCCTGCGACGCCTATACAGGAAAATATGGCGCTCTGGGATGTTATGCCTGAGCATTTCATGATCACTTTTACGAATTACATCCTGCCTGATACTTTCCATCCGGCTGTCATGCGCATCTTCCCGCTGCAGGAATTTGCAACCATGTTTCCGATTGCTGGAGAAAAGATCGGTGCTTTAAGCATTTACCTTGAATCTCAAGAATCTGATGTGCCCTATGCACCTTTGCTGCCTCTCTTTAATGCTGCACAAGTGATTCAGGTAGATTTAACTTATTTGTCTTTCCAGAATGGTCAGGGGATGCGTTGGATCACACAATACAGCCAGGATTCAGGGACAATTAACAATCAAGAACTTTTTTATGCATTTATGGGCATCACGGATGATGAACAATATCTGATTTCAGCCATCTTACCGCTCTCGCATACTTCCCTTTCCGCGGATATGTTCAGCGAACCTGAAGGAGGCTGGGAAAATTTCGACGCGAACATTGACCAATATTATACCCAGGTGGAGCAGGATTTGTCCGTTGCATCCCCCGACTCTTTTTCACCCTCATTGGAAGTTCTGGATGCGATGATAGCTTCCCTTGAGGTTGGGCCTGATGTGTTGCCTTAGGCCCTTTGACGGTCCACAGTTTGATGATTGATACAGTCTATGAAAACGGCACTAGAACGCTTTGAAGCTTCTATACTGAACTGTCGCAAGTGCCCGCGCCTGACCGCATGGCGTGAAGAAGTTGCCATGACCAAGCGGCGCGCTTATATGGATCAGGTGTATTGGGGCAAGCCAGTACCTGGTTTCGGCGACCCTCAAGCACGTGTCATGATCATTGGTCTGGCGCCGGGGGCACATGGTTCTAACCGCACCGGGCGCATGTTCACCGGGGATGCTTCAGGTAATTTCTTGTTTCCCGCCCTTTATCGAGCAGGTTTTGCCAATCAAGAACATGCGCATAAACAAGGTGACGGCTTGATCTTAAGGGATGCTTTCATATCGGCAATATGTCGTTGCCCGCCACCTCAGAATAAACCCACACGGCAGGAGATAGCAAACTGCTTGACTTATCTTTATGAAGAGATCTGTTTGCTTTCAAAGCTGCAGGGGTTTGTGGCTCTGGGTCGTATCGCCTTTGACGGCATTCTGCGCCTTTATAAGAGCAGGGGAACGCGACTGCCGAAAATGGATTTCGGGCATGGGGCATTTTACCGATTGGGAGCTGGTTTGCCTTGGCTGCTGTGCTCCTATCATCCTAGCCGGCAGAACACGCAAACAGGCAGGCTGACAGAACCAATGTTTGATGGCATCTGGAGGCAGGTGAAAGATTTGTTGTTTACACCATCCTCCATGTAGCCGTTTTGGCAGTGGGTATGAATTTATGCTGCTGTTGATATCGCTCAATCTGACGATGGCATTACAGCCTAATTTCCCGCTGGCGGCTGAGGCGCTGGTGAATTTCATCAGAGGGCTTTCCATAAAGAGGATTGAGGAAATGCATCAAAATGGCGGTTGATGCAAAGTTATTACTCTTAAAACCAATGCGTTATAATTACCCCATTATCTTATCAATGATTTAGAAGAAAGGCGCTTATGGTTTTTCCCACTGCTAGTCCCAAGGTGATTGATAAAGCCAGACAGATCATGGCGATGGATCCGATCTTTTTGGATACTGAGACGACTGGTTTTGGACGGAATGACGTGGTCATTGAGATTGGCATTGTCAATTTGGGGGGCAAAGTGCTTTTTGAATCATTGATCAAACCTGCTATACCCATCCCACCAGCCTCAAGCTCGATTCATGGCATCACGGATGAAATGGTTATCGATGCCCCTGGTTGGAAAGACGCCTGGAGTGAGATAGAGAATGTCTTAAAAGACCGTATCATCGGCATGTATAATGCTGATTTTGACCTGCGTCTGATGAAACAAACCCACCAGCGTTATTGGCTGGGTTGGAATATTGAAGACAAGCAAACATTTTGTGTAATGAAGCTTTTTGCTGCATTTTACGGTGATTGGAATTCAAGGCGCAATAGCTTCCGTTTACACAAACTGGAAAATGCCGGCAGGATGAGCGGTATTGCTTTACCCAATTTGCACCATGCGGTGGATGATGCCAGGCTGACTGCTGCACTGATGGCTTACATCGCCGGTTGTACACCAGGCCAAGCATAATAAAATTCATTGACCCGAAAGAGATAAAGACATGAAATTGACTTACCCCAAAGCACGAAAACAAAGCCTGGTCGAGAAACTACACGGCAGGAATGTCCCAGACCCATACCGCTGGATGGAAGATATTGACTCTCCTGAAACGCGTACCTGGATCGAGGCTCAAAACCAGCTTACCCATACTTATCTGGAAACGCTGCCCGATCGCGACGCCATCAAACACAGGATGACGGAGTTGTGGGATTATGAGAAATATGGCGTGCCTGAGCAACATGCTGGGCGATATTTCTATACCCATAATACCGGTTTGGAAAATCAGAATATACTCTATTGGATGGAAGATCTGCAAGGCGAAGTCAAATGCCTTCTGGATCCTAACACCTTATCAGAGGATGGCACGATGGCGCTTACTGGCACTGCCGTCAGCCATAAAGGTAAGTACCTGGCTTACGGGCTTTCCGAGGCCGGCTCGGACTGGCAGGAATGGTTTGTCCGCCGCGTAGATGATGGAAAAGATTTGCCCGATCATGTTCAATGGGTAAAATTCTCTCAACCTGCCTGGGATAATGCGGATGAGGGATTTTATTACAGCCGCTACGACGCCCCTGAAGAGGGAGAATTATTAAAGAAAACTAATTACAACCAGAAGCTATATTATCATTGCCTCGGAACCTCACAGGATAAGGACATTTTGATCTACGAACGCCTTGACAAGAAGGAATGGGGCTTTAATGGCGAAGTTTCTGATGATGGTAATTATTTGATTATCTATGTGTGGTGCGGGACGCAGGAAGAGGTAGCAGTTTATTATAAGGACCTCTCCCAAGCCGAGTCATCCGTCGTTGAACTGCTGCCCGATTTTGATGCTGAATATAGATTTATTTTCAACAAAGGTACGCTGTTCTATTTCTTGACCACAAATGGCGCCCCCCTGAGACGCGTGGTAGCCATTGATATTCACCAACCCGATCGAAAGGATTGGAAAGAGATCATACCCCAGACAAGGGATACACTCGAGAGTGCGAACTTTGTGGGTGGGATTTTCATCTGCCGTTATCTGCACGATGCTACCAATCAGGTGTGTATTTATGATAAAAACGGTCTTGCTCAGGGTGAGGTGCATTTGCCTGGCATTGGCACGGTAAGCGGATTTAGCGGGAAAGCGGATGATCGAGAGACATTTTATGCTTACACAGATACGACAACGCCGTCAACGATCTATCATTATGACGTGAAGAAGCAAGAAAGTAAGCTCTTCCGCAAGCCGCTCATTGCCTTTGACCCGCAGGAGTATGTCACCGAGCAGGTCTTCGTCATGAGTAAGGATGGCACGCGAGTGCCGATGTTCATCAGCCACAAGCAAGGTCTAAAAAGGGACGGCAATTTACCAACTTATCTTTATGGATATGGTGGGTTTAATATTCCTGTCCCTGTCATGTTCAAAGTGCCCATTTTGGTTTGGATGGAAATGGGCGGCGTCTACGCCCAGGTACAGTTGCGCGGCGGCGGTGAATATGGTGAAGCATGGCATGCTTCTGGCATGAAGGCCAACAAGCAGAATGTTTTTGATGACTTCATCAGTGCGGCTGAGTGGCTGATAAAAGAAGGTTATACACGCCGTGAGAAACTGGCAATTGGGGGACGCAGTAACGGGGGGTTATTGATCGGTGCGGTGATGACGCAGCGCCCGGACCTTTTCGGGGTCTGTATGCCGACTGTTGGTGTAATGGATATGCTGCGCTTTCACAAGTTCACCATCGGCTGGGCATGGGTCTCGGATTATGGCTCCCCCGAGGATTCTGAAGAGTTTAAAACGCTATTAGCCTATTCTCCCTATCATAATATCAAGGCGGGAACCAAATACCCGCCGACGATTGTAACAACTGGTGACCATGATGACCGCGTTTTCCCTGCACACAGCTTCAAGTTCGCTGCCGCGTTGCAGGCGGCGCAAGCTGGCGATGCGCCTGTGCTGATTCGTATTGAAACGCGTGCCGGGCATGGCGTTGGTAAACCTACCGACAAACTTATTGAAGAATTTTCGGATCTGTGGGCTTTTACATTGGCAAACTTGGGCTAATTAAACGGATATTCGATTTCTTTTATTTATAAGATTGTCCCAAAAACTTGTGCGGGGTAAATACCCCTGCTGGTGCTGGTTTAAAAAAGCCCCCCTTAATTGCTAGTTAGATGTTTGATCCGATTGCTCTTGGGACAGTCTCAATTTTATTATTACCTAATGTGTATAAGGATGTCTTGGACACCACACATTAATTTCTTGACAAAACCTGTTGGAGAGGTGTATAGTAAAAATAATCGGGAAACAGTTTCTCGTTTTGTTCAGCGAGGTCATCACGAATATAGTGAGTTTGTGGTGACCTTTTTTAATCCACTTCTGCAATGCCGGCAGAGAAGATTAAATGAAGGTGGTTAATTATGGTGATTAGAGAGCCTATTAATATTGATGACGTTTTAGTAAAAGTTCGTGCAGCACTTTCGAAGGGACATTGGAAAGAGGCAACTTCTCTTCTAGAATCATTGAGGCCTTTTGACCAGGCTGAACTTTTTGCAGACCTTTTACCTACCGAACAGGAAGAGATACTCCCTCGGCTTGACCCGCAAGATTCAGCTGATATCCTTGAGGAGCTTGAAGACGAAGAAGCCGCTGAAATTGCCAGACGTATTACCTTGAATAAGTTGGCTCTGATTGTAGATGAAATGGAGCCGGATGAGGCGGCGGACCTTTTGGGTGATATAGAACCCGAGCATGCTGAAGCGCTGCTGGCACAGATCGATGAGTCAGAAGAGGTGCGCTCCCTGCTAGTACATGATGATAATTCGGCTGGTGGCATGATGACTTCATTGGATGTGGTCATTCGTGCTGATATGACCGTTGAAGAGGCTATTGCGCATCTGCGTCGACAGCCCCCTGATTCTGAGGATATTTATTACCTCTTTGTGGAAGATGGTCAGGATCATCTTGTAGGCGTAGTTTCCTTAAGGCAGCTTGTGGTTGCTCCTTCAGGTACAAAGCTTGGTTCTATAATGGACAGAAACCCGATCTGTATTTTTGCAGATGCTGACCAGGAAGAAGCTGCTAATTTAATGAAACACTATGACCTGCTGGCGCTTCCGGTCACTGATCACAGCAATCACTTATTAGGTATGATCACATACGATGACTCCTTCGATATTCTTGAGGAAGAAGCCACTGAGGATATCTATCGATTGGGTGGTGTGCTGCAAGAACAACCAGCAGATGTGTCTGTTCCATTGGCCTTACGCAACCGTTTGCCCTGTCTGCTGGTGAATATGGCCACGGCACTCATATCTGTTGCGGTGTTAAGTTTCTTTGAGGGGACAATTTCGCAATTAGCCGCTCTGGCTGCCTTTT
>JAUXFJ010000068.1 GCA_030620065.1 Anaerolineaceae bacterium | reverse complement strand
TACACATGCCTGTACTCAATGCAAATAATACCCAGGTTTGCATATAAAGTTTAAACACAACATTCATGCGACCAATATCGCCCTTTAGATAAATCAGCTCAACCACAAGCGTTAACACCAAAGCTGTACCAATCATAAAAAGGATCAAGCGTTTCCCGTCCGATTGTCCTGGTCGAAGAATTAGGATCACCGCCCAAAAACCAACAGGTACAATAATAATCGCTACGGAAACCCTTGTGATCAATAAACCAAACAGCAGAAGGATGATAACAATACCCGTTGCTAAAAGTATGTGTTTATAAGGCTTGAGCTTCTTCAATGCTGACATGGGAGTGGTTGCCATCCAATGATAGCTTTCCCATATCATCCAACTGAGGATCACGAAGAGGAACAAGCCCCAATGGATCAGGTATGATTTTAATGGTGTCTTATCGCCAGTCCAATAACCAACCTCACTGTACCCCTGCCCATACCAATAAGTAAATGGACGATAAAGCACTATTGTTATGAAAACAAGCAAGAGGATAGGCAGAATGACAACGGCAATCTTCTGCCACTTGGGTCGAATGAATTTTATCTCCTTCGGCTTGTAATAACGCCATAGCGTATACCCTAAAATAATCATATTGAAGATCAAATAGGTGTAAAAATCCCATGTATTCGTGGGTTTCAAAGCCCCTATAATGATCCCGCCGAACAGGAAGCTTATGATAAAGCTTAATACCTTGTGCCTGTCATCCGATGCCCCCCACCTCCCTCTTGAAAAGAGAACCGATATACCCCAGGCAACCGCGAAGACTGCCATCGGCAATGCAATCAGGTGAGCATGCAAATCTGCATAAATAAATGTAAAAAACGGAAATTCTGTGATAGCTTCGCCAGGGATAACACGGCTCGGGAACCAATACCAATCACCCGGGTACAGTGGCAAAGGGGTTTTCTTTAGGAACATCACAAAACCCTGCAGCAACCAATTCAATTGCTCTGCAATCCTTGCTCCTTCGATTGGTGCTCCACCCGATCCCAAACGCTGGAAGACATTGATTATCAACTGCACCGTCCCCAGATTACCTAATAAGGATAGAAAAAGGGCCGTTGCCAAGCCTGCCCAAAAGGCTGCCCCAAACACTTTCTTATGGGGTACATCACCATCATTATCCTTTTTAGTTTGTCTGTCTCGTATAGCAATAAATAGATTCCAGCCTACTGAAAATGCACCGATGAATAACATGCTGTACCAGATCGGCAGAATGATATTATAAGCAGTTGAAGGGATAATCCCCAAAAATTTGATCGGAACACCGACGATCACAAACCCATAATAATAATAATTTATATAACCGCCTGCAAACCAGGGGTCATAAGGCGGAAAAGTAGTACTTTTCAATACTGCGTTAAGGTATGAAAAGTCCATTGGTTTCTCACCACCCTTATATGGATGCCATAGATCCGGATTGCCCATCCTGATATAAAGGAAGAATAAGAACGTCAGCAGGGCTAAGCCCTCAATTACGAGATAATAGCGCCAGTTCTTGCGTATGTCCTCAACTATCGACTTACGCTGGATCACGGCTAGAACAATGCCTGCCAGCACAATTGCACTAAGAGTGATAAGTATTGTCAAATGTGAAAAATCAATCCCCATTGATCCAGCTAGCCAGACAAGGTATGCCAACAACATCAATCCTGCTAGGCGAATAAAAGGATAGCCTTTATCAGGTAGTCCCGGCAAAGCCAAACGAATCAGGGGATATACAGCAATACCCAGAAGGGATACAAACAAGTAAAGGGCAATGACCGCCGGACTCTCATTCGAATTGAGAAACGATTCCCTATCAAATAGATCTGACCAGGTGCCATTCTCGCGCTGTTCCTCCAGACGATCTTCTGACAGCAACAAGGTGCTTTGCGGTGAAATTGTTGCACCTAACGCAGGTATTTCATAATCATCTGCTTGCTTCGCTGTGATATTGATCACCTGGGTAAGATCAACAGCTCGCAAGATCTCGCGTGTTTTCATAGGGTCATAATCAGCAGTTTTCTTGAAGATCAAAGCTTTAGGATGGTCATATACTGTAAAAGCTTCTTCTGCAAATTGCGAATTGAATCCCCGGCTGCCAAGGTTCGGGAAAGACTCAAAAACAGCTACCAATTCAAAGCCAAGGCTGCCTTGGAAAAGCCCAGGTTCTGCTACGTTATAACACCAAACAATATCCTTGTCCTCAGGGCAACCGATTAAGTTGCGGTAATAGGCACTTGTCAAAGGATACCGTTCTGGCACCCGTACGGTTGTCCCCCATTGGCGATTAGAACTGATGAAAATATAATCTCCCTGATCAAGATTGGTCTCAAAACGTGTTCGCTTTGATTCATCATCAGGCCAATACAACTCAAAGTTTAGATCCCCTCGGTAAATACCACCACTATCACTATATGGAATATATCCATCCTTACCTAAAGGAAGCGCGTCGTCCCATGAGCTTTCATGCACAGGCGCTGAACCCGAAATGCCAAGCACACCTTGCCCATCCATGATAGAAAGAGAAAGAATAATTGCCTGAGGTGCTTCTACCTCTAAGGGGGGATCAATCTTAAATACATAAGCAACCCCGCGTCCATCACCTATCGCTGTAAAGGTATCCGTCAAGGTCGCTTCAATGGACTGGGTACCTTCCTGTCGGACGGCTTGCATTAACAGCCGTACTGTCTTTGGATCTTCGTTCGTGCTGAAATCAAGGATATGAGGTAAGGTGACCTCGCTGATGCTGCCAGATTCTAATACAACGATTTCCATCGTATAGGCTATTCCTGGCCTTACGGTTTGCGTGAACTTTGGCAGCATTTGACTGAATGAAGAGCCATCACCGAGCAACAAACGCAGTTCAGCTGCCCCATTTAGAAGGATCAAACCGTCGCCCTCATCTAAAGCGATCTTAATATAATATACTTTCTGCTTTTCAAGGGTCACTGGCGAATCAAACGAAAAATCCAAAGCTGACCCTCGCCAGTTATTCTCAGACCTTTCGAGCGATTGCTCCACCCAGCCCGTTGCAAGCTGGACAGCAGGATCGTCAGCAGAAAGAAGGCTCACCCGCATCCGCTGCAAATCTGTGCTGCTATATTGATCCACGACATAGGGCAAACGTACACTTGTGATGATACTATCCGCCGCAAGCTGGAACGGGATGAGATAGGGCTCCTCGCGAATTAATGTATCGCCACTGCGGTAAAGCAGCGGTTGATTGAATAACCCGTCTTCAGTATTGATAACCAAATTGATGGGTCCAGGCACATTGTCATATATCCAGTCAGTTGCAGCAACGCGCGTGTGCGAGCGCGTATAGACGCGCGTAAAGGCAAACGCCCATGCAGCAGTACCCAAGACGATCAACACTGTTAATATAATTCCAACCCATGTAAGCACATGTGGTTTAATGCAGATAATCCAAACCTTGACTTCCTTACGGCTGTCCCACAGCCTGACCAAAGCCCATGCAGCGATGATAGCTAATAATGGATAAACAAGCATCTGATAGCGCATACTGCGCACCCAAGAAGTCGCCTGCCAAATAAAATAGAACCCAGTCCAAGCCCAAATAGGTAAATGTTTCTCCCACTCACCTTTAAAACAACGCCAGCCCATCCCGATGTAAGATACCCATGCAAACAAACCCAAAGGCAGTCCAAAACCCCAAATTACCATGTTCGTCCATGAAAAAGTTATTGGACGTCTGGCCCACTGTAAAGCAGGCGGAAAATCAACCTCACCAGAAGCTTGAGCTCGTATACTCTGCAGGGATGACCACCATTTTTGATTGATTCCAAACCCAAATAATCCTGGCCCATTAAAAGCATAAGGTTGGCATATGCGAAAAACAACGAAACTTACAATTGCTGCAGTGATCACATTGCGAAAAATTACCAATAGGGTTTGCTCGCGTTCACTTGGTGCAGTTTTAAAATACCTGATCCCCTCAATGATCGGCAAGAGAAGTGCTAGAGTTACCGCATTGATCTTTGAGGCAGTTGCCATGCCCAAAGCTAACCCAAAGAGTATATATGGCCACAATGCTTTAAGGAGCTGGCTGATTTTTACAAATTCCAGTTTTCCTGAAGACTCTTTAGCGATTACCACATCTGCTTGAATGTCACTTTGCCTTGCTGGTTCTTCCTCTTGGATCGTACTATCCTCTTTAACAGATACTGATGTTTTTTTACGAGTTGCGATCATTACCCCAGCGTATACAGTCAACATGCCGAATGTGTTCGTAAATGTATCTACCGTCATAAAATGGGAAAGTTGGATCGGCAGAACCGCACAGGCATAAAAAGCGGCCGCAACTAACCCGACTTGGCGCTTGTAAAGTCTGCTCCCGATTAAAAATACAAGTAAAACAGTCAGCAAGTCAGCCGCCGCTGAAAGCTGCCGTCCTAGAATGGTGATTGATTCATAATCTGTCTTCCCCGTCCATTCCCCGACATATTGAATAATGAAAATTGGCAGCGTTCCATAGACAAAGAATTCATAACCCCGGTTATGGGGATTTAAACTTGAAAGCTCTGTATTGAAATAATCACTCACTTTTTCAACAGGTTTGATACTTGCTTGCACCATGCTTAAAAAACGTTCATCCGGGTGAAGATGCTTGTTCACATCCCAATTGACACCCACCAGGCGGAAATAAGCGCCAGCGATAATAACGACGATCAAAAGCACATCAATTAATATAACTTGCCAATTAATGTGTTTGCGCTCTCTACGTTGAGCCTCGTTCACCTTTTCCTGCATTATTGTTCAACTCCTTGTGAAGGCGGGACGAAGAAGATCATAAAATTCTTGTTTTCCACATCTGAATCGTACTCCCAAAGTACGCCATCGGGATATATTTCTTCTAATGCCTGTTTTCCGCTTTCGTCATCAATATTGATCAAGAACATCTTTGTGTGTGTCATCAATGCTGTTTGTTCAATTTGCTCTGGCCAAATGGCAAAGTCATACCCCGCTCTCCCTACTTCAATAGCGACCAGGCGCGTATCAACCCAATGAGGGTAACCTACTATCCAAGCAGAATCATAAGACCCAATCGTATCATTAAATTCCTTAATAACTTGTGCCATTTCAGATGCATTCCAAGAGGCTGATTGATATGAATTCTTGTATTGATCGAAAACCAGATCATAATTATTCACACCGGAGAGTATCACCAAAGACAATCCGATAATCCAGGCGATGGCCTTGCCCAATTTCTGAGGGAGCTTGGTAATTAATGCAGAAATAAAAGTATCCACTGCTAACCCGATCACGAGAAAAATAGGAATAATTGCCCCCGCCGTTCGGCTTAATGAGGGATTCTCTTCAGGAAAAGCTAACGAAAGCACCGAAGGCAGTAATAATACTGGAATCGACACGATTAAAAACATATCTAACCAATGGCGTTTACGGATATATCGAACAATCAGTACCAATAGGCCTATAAAATAAAGACTGCCCGAGATAGAATCCAAAGCCGGTCGTTGGATGATCGAATCAACCCAGCTATTGCCATCGGACCAGAAGAACATCACAAACGCACTCCAAAGATTCTTCAAAAAGATTGACCATCCAGAGCCTGGCAAGGGACGTTCCCAATCAGACACTCTTGAGAATATACGGTACAAATACACCCTGGGCTCAGCGAGAATGGTGCGTAATAAGGGCAGGAAGACAATCAAAGCGATCAACAGGATAATGACGAGACCAAAAAGTGCCTGGGCTCGCTTTCCATCAGACTGTTTATGTAAACAATAGAGCACAACTGCAATAATCAGCAAAACTGGTACGATCAAAAATGCTCGATGACTTAATAAACCCAAGCCCAAGGCTAAACCGGAATATAAGAAGTAATTTCTATTTGATATCCGCAAACCTTTGAGTAAATAATACAATAGAGGAGCAAGAAATAATGGAAAGAATGCTGCCCCCATTGCCGCACGTGTAAATACGTTCGGCCAATATGCCACGCCGCAGAAGACCATAGCCAGCAAGCCTACCCACTTGTTAGCAATTTCTTTTCCCAGGAGGTAAATATAGATCAAGGTAATTAATCCCGCCAACGCAGATGCAAACTTGAGACTGTGGAAAGAAATATCCAAATCAAAGAGCTTGATCAGCGCCCCTGTCCAATAAAATTGAAATGCTTCACTGCCAAAGCTCCCGGCAAAGAATATCGGGTATTCACCCTGTGCTACATCGTTAACTCCAAACAACCGCTCGGCTTGATCACTTATCATTTCAGGAGGAACAGTATCGAGTTGGTTAAACCTGAAGAACAGCACCAAACCAATCGCTACAAACACAATCAATGTCCAACGCGAAAACTCAATCCGCCAGTGCGGGCATTTGAGAGCCTCCCAAATACGATTGACCCTTTGCGATGATGCCGCCTCCCTGTTCCTAAAAGTGAGAAAGACCATGATTAGGGCAAAGAGCCAAAAAACCGTGTTTAAGAATGTGAAGTGTCCATTTCCGAAAAGGACAAAGGCCATAACCGCCATGATCAACGCCATGAACAGAAAATCAATGCGCAGGGTCAGATTGAAACCTGGCAGAACTTCACTTCTATGATTGTCCACAACCCATTCTCGGCAAATATTGGCATAGATTAATGCTCCGCCAGCAAGCAAATATAATACAAGCCCGGGAATCGCACTGCGGCTAGGGCTGGGTTCCAACAGTATTTGGGCAATCACAGCCAGTATCAAAGCGACCACAGACAACCAGGGAATCAAATAATGGATAGTTGGGGTTGCCAGATCAGAAACTGCAACTTCTTCAGTAACTGCCGTCTTAGTTTTCTTCTCTGAAAGTGCTTTGTTCTTAACCACTTTTACTGATTTGGTTTTTAAGTCAGCAGTGGTTAATGAGGAATCATCAATCTCCAGCTCACTTTCAGCTAAACTAAGCGCTGACTTTTCCCAGAACTTGATCTTTGAGATGAAATAATCTAGAACGCTTGGTTCCTGGGAGCTTTTGCGTTCTTCAGGTTGATTCATGTTGCTATCCCAAACATAGTAATTACATAAGTGGTAGTTAACAGAGTGCCGTTTATGATTCTCCAAGCTGGGAGGGCTTGGGATTCTAATGTCATTTTATCAGAATTAGACTAACTCAGTAATAACATCATGATGCTACTGCTTTTTTCAGTGTCTCAAGCGTTATGAACAGGAATAAACGCAATAGGAATTTCAATTGCGCTGTTCGATCATTAATGAACCCGCACAACTGGCAATTCTTTTCCTTACTTCCAAGCGTATAAATACCCAATGTTATCATGCACATAATTGGGCGTAACGCGCACCTTAAAGCCTTGCTCATCTAAAAACTTAACCATCTCTCGATGGTGATGGCCCTGATATCCATCATGGTATTCCATGACTATCCGTTCGATGCACTTCAATATCTTTACTGATTTTTCGCTTAGAATTACGAATTCTGCACCTTCACAATCTAGTTTAAGTAAATCCAGATGAGACAAGTTGTTTTGCTCAAGAACTTTTTCTAAAGATAGAGCAGGTACGCGATATTGCCCAGTTTTGACTTCGTCAGCCATCTCTGAACCCTGTGTAGGTGCCTGAAGAGGTTCCCCGCCCGATAGGTCTAGCATAAGCTGCCCCGACTCACTCCACACTGCCTCAGCAAAGATTTTAACATTTTCAATATGATTATTTCGGATATTT
>JAUXFJ010000135.1 GCA_030620065.1 Anaerolineaceae bacterium | reverse complement strand
GGTGGAATAAAGCAACTTATATTCCAAGATAAGCAGCCTGGACGTGTTCGTTTTTAATTAGTTCTCTGGCAGGCCCTTCAAGATCAACTTTTCCCTGGGAGAGTACAAACCCGTAGTCGCTTACCGCCAATGCCAATTGCACGTTTTGCTCAACAAGAAACATTGTGATCCCTGCATCTTTAAGTAGATCTAACCTTTCGAAAAGATCCAGGACAAGGAAAGGGGCCAGACCCAAGGAGAGTTCGTCCATCATCAGCAATATAGGTTCGGCCATGATACCTCGGGCTACAGCAAGCATCTGCTGTTCGCCACCACTTAGCGTACCAGCTTTCTGATCTTTGCGTTCTTCCAAGCGGGGGAATATTTCGAACACAAGTTTCAGATTCTTTTCGATATGAGGCCGGGCGCGAACCGGTGAAGCACCCATCTCTAAATTTTCGGATATACTCATATCCGTGAATAGCTGTCTACCCTCCGGAACCAGTATCAGACCGCGATCTGCTTTTTCGTGAGCGGCCAGTTTGCTTACATCCTCACCTTCGAACATAATGGAGCCGCTCCATGGTTTGATAAGCCCCATAATCGTGTGAAGCATTGTAGTTTTACCGGCGCCGTTGGCGCCGACCAGGGCAGTCATTTTTCCCCTTTCGAGAACAAGGGACGCACCCCAGAGGATTTGTACTTCTCCATAGCCAGATGTTACATCGTGAATTTCGAGTATTGTCATCAATCTACCTCTATTCCATTGCCTTCTGCATCAGTTTTTGTGCTAGTTTCGGATCACCTAAATATGCCTCGATTACAGCCGGGTTGCTTTGGATTACCTCTGGAGTTCCTTCGGCGATTTGCGCTCCAAAATTAAGCACAATCATGTGGTCGGATACTTTCATCACAGCTTCCATAACATGCTCTATCATAATGATAGTGATACCCTGATCGCGGATCTTCCGAACAGTCTCTACCATTTCTGTTATTTCCGATTGATTCAATCCCGCCAATACTTCATCCATAAGTATGAGGTGGGGTTGTGCGGCTAAAGCGCGGGCCATCTCCAGGCGTTTTTTCTGAGCTATGTTCAGGCTGGATGCGAGTTGATCGGAGCGATCGGCTAAATCAACGAATTCCAGTACCTCTTCAGCAATGGGCGTAGCTTTACCAAGACCAAAACCCTGACGGCCGAAACAAGCACCCACAATGACATTATCCAGGACGGAAAGTTCATTTAATGGCTTTACGATCTGATGTGTTCTGGCTAAACCCAGTTGGGCCATTTCGTATGTCTTTACGTTTGTGACATCCTTACCTTTGAAGATCACCTTTCCCTTTGTAGCTGGGTAAACGCCATTAACAACATTGAAAAGGGTTGTCTTGCCTGCTCCATTAGGTCCGATCAAGCCCATGATTTGTCCCTCAGGAAGATCAAAGGTGACATCCGAAAGCGCTGTTAATCCACCAAACTTTTTCGTTAATCCCTCAACTTGGAGTAATATGGTCATTGCAGCACCCTCCGTGTTATTGGGAAGCGATTGCGTATCCAACCCACAACACCTGCTGGGATGAAGAGAACGATGATCAAGAGCAGCACACCAGCGACAGAGAGCTGAATATTTTTAAAGATTGGTGTTGTGAGCAGCAAGCCGCGCATACGTTGGTAAGCAGCAGCCCCAAGTATGGGTCCGAAGACTGTCCCTTGCCCACCCAACATTACCATCACGATCAATTCGATAGAAGTGTGCAGTGGGAATGCAGGGTGCGGCTCGATACTACCATTTTTGAAGAAAAAGAGCACACCGATTACCCCTGGGAAGATGGCGGAAAGCACATAGGCCCATGTCTTGAGGTTGGGTGCGACGACTCCCATCACTTCGGCTGCGTCTTCGTCCTCACGGATTGCCAACAACCCCAGGCCAAACTTTGAGGTCCTGACCAGGTAACTGACAATAATGGTTATCAGGGTGATAGCCACCATCAGGTAAAAAATTAACTGTAGCGCTTGTGCTGCTCCACCATATTCCTTGTAAATATTGAAATTTAGCGTCATGCCGATGGGTCCCCCTAGAAGGTCGAAGTTAGAGATGAAGGATAGAACGGCCATGTTGACGCCTATCGTAGCCAGAGCGAAATATGCGCCGCGTAATCGCAAGATCGCTTTTCCTAATAAAAATGCAAATAAGCCGGCAATCAATCCTCCTGCTAACATGGATGGATATATAGACCAACCTTGTTGGCTTATCAAGTAAAAGCCAATATATCCGCCAAGACCAAAGTAAACGATATGGCCAAAGCTCACATAGCCGGTGTAACCCAGGATGATGTTCAGGCTTGAAGCCAATGCGATCCCTTTTAGGATCGTAAAAGCAACCTCTCGATCTACAGGTTTGCTGGTGATCAGGGGCCAAACAGCCAAAAGGGTAACAGCCAGTAGAGATATTATTAAACCCAGGTATTTTTGCCAGTTTTTCATTGTTTCGCTCCAAACAGGCCGGTCGGTCGGACGAGTAGAATCATGACAAACATGACAAACTCTACGACCGGTACCCAGGTAGTTTCCATAAACGTGGGGATAATCCCTTCAATTAGACCGAGGATCAATCCCCCCACTAAAGCACCGACAGGGTTACCAAGACCACCCAAAACGACAATTACAAAACTTTTGAGTTCGTAAGTGCCTCCAGCAAGGATAGTGAATGGGAAAAAAGTTGCGATCAACGCTCCGGCAAGTGCTGCAAGCATTGTGCCTATTCCAAAGCTCAATGCTAAGATAAAGTTTGATGGGACACCAACCAATTCTGCAGCGGTCTTATTGTTGGCGACTGCGCGAATATATCTTCCTGGCCGGGATTTGTATAAAAAAATATATAGACCGATTGTGACCAGGATAGCAACCAATGCCCCAATTACCCGCGTGGCAATTAAGGTAACAGGTCCAACCGAAAAGCGTCCGAGGGAGAAATCAACGTTGTAAGGGGCGGTGCTGAAAACCGCAGTTCCTAACCCGATGATGACCATATTGACTGCAAAGGTTGCCAGCAATGATGACAAATGAGGTGCGTCGATGACCCTACGGACTACAATCGCGTACATAATCATCCCAAGAAGCAAACCGACTACAGCGACGATAACTAGACCAAAATAAGGGTGCAAGCCCAATACCGAATAGAGCAGGTAGAGACTAAACATCCCTAGAGCGATGACAGGGCCATGCGCCAGATTGATAACATCCATGACGCCAAAAATCAGGCTCAAGCCCATCGCCGCAATCCCGTAGATAAATCCGATGAGGAGACCATCGGACAGAGATGCCAACAAGAAATCCATAACCGCCTCCTGATATGGCTGAAATAATGAATACCCCGTAAATGAAAATTCTACGGGGTATTCATTAATATATTCTGTTAGGGAATTGGGTAAATTGCATCAGAAGTAGCGCCAGCCTTCGGCCAGACAACTTGCTTCGACAACCCATCTTCTCCCTCTTGCCACTGAATGTAGATCATTGAGTGACCAATTTGCAAACCGTGATTCTCCTCGCTTGTATCGAACTTGATATTTCCGAAGAAGATCATCAAATCCATGGCGTCCAGTGCGGCTTTAATGGCTACCGGATCTGTGGAATCAGCAGTCAAGACAGCATTCTGGAGAACTACGCCAGCGGCGTAACCACCGGCTGAGTGATAGGAAGGTTCTTCGCCATCATAGGCGCCTGTATAAGCGGTCACAAAGTCATCAGAACTTGGACCAAACCACTCAACACCAGCGACTTCAGCTGATTCGGGGGTGTAGGCAGCCAAAGGCTCCCACTGACTTGGGCCGATCACACCAAGAGCAGCTTCACCTAAATCAGCGAAATCTGGTTCAGGAGGAGCTACTAGTAGTGCAAAGAGGTTTGTATCAACACCCTTTTCATGGAGCTGCCGGGCGAACGTGCTGCCATCCTGAAAGTGACCACCGCCCAGAATTGCTTCAGCACCGGAATCCACAATTTTGTTGATGAAGGGACCAAAGTCGGAGGTGTCTGCAGCATAACCTTCGTAAAGCACAACCTCATAACCCATACCTTCAGCATAAGCTTTAGCAGCCTCCACCACACCGGTGGAGAACTTGGTGTCCTCATACACAAAAGCAACCTTGGTCACCTCCGGGCCAACGCTGGCTAAAAGATCAACTGCACCAGTGAGATAACGGCTGGCTGGCGTATAGATTTGGAAAACCAGTGTATATCCTTGCTGATAGTTCGAGTCAGCAGCAGCGCCGGTGGTGATCATCACTTTGCCATTCTGTTCAGCGATAATCGAGGCAGCCGCAGTCAAGCCGCTAGAATAAGGGCTGATCAAAAGGTCTGCGTTGTCCTCGGTTGCCAGGCGGGTATACAGCTCTTGTATCCGGTCAGTATTACTTTCATCGTCGTATGTGGCAACTTCAAGTTTTACAACAGTGCCATCGCTGAGGGTGATACCGCCAGCATCATTGACTTGATCCATCCACAGGTTGAAGCCGCGCACCTGTCGCCCGGATGAAGTTTCATATTTTCCTGTGATTGAAGATGTAAATCCAATCACCAGGGTAACTTCATCGGGTTTGGCTTCCTCTGCTACCTCTGGTTCCGTCCCTGTTTGACAAGCGCCTAATAAAAAACTAGCGGCGAGTAATAGCGTTAATATAGTAAATAGGGTGCGTTTCATAATACTACTCCTCGTTTAATCTAGATGGGGTTTATTGACTTGGAAAACCGTTTGATTGCAAAAGATTCTGGATTTTCCTGAACACCTCCTGTTCTCAGAGTTACTGCAACTTTCCCGAACTACTGAGGCTCTACTTTTGATGGAACTAGAAGATAGAACTGAAGCATTTATTAAAGTATAGGGAAAAGATAATAAAGTGTCAAGCTTTTTACTTATTGTTTTTACTTATTGTTTTTACTTATTGTGAAAAATAGCACTCAGAAAGGGGATTGAGGTCGCCAAAAACCAAACCCAGGTTGATTGAATATTTCATTAACAAAAGGTTATTGTTTTTTCTGAATACGGTTGTAATTTTACCCTGGGGGGGTTTACATCTCCACAGGCTGTCGATGAAAGGCCCAGGATATTCGCCAGGGGAATGGTAGAAATCCAAGCAGCTCCCCCCATCAAGGTTTAAGTAAACGTTGGCTGTTGGATAGATTGTGGGATAATC
>JAUXFJ010000096.1 GCA_030620065.1 Anaerolineaceae bacterium | reverse complement strand
CTAATTCTAGATTTTCATTCATCCAATCACGGCTGGGACCACCTCGTTTTGCGGTTAGAATCTCAACCTGATCTCCTGTTGCCAGTTTATGATCAAGGGATACCAATCGGCTGTTAACTTTAGCTCCCCGGCATCTATGCCCAACTTCAGTGTGAATGTTATAAGCAAAATCAATAGGTGTGGCACCAACCGGCAAATCAATAATATCTCCCCTTGGCGTAAAGGCATAAACCCTATCACCAAACACTTCATTTTTCAAACCATCCACAAATTCCTGTGCGGATTCGACATCTTGCTGCCACTCTAGCATCTGGCGTAAGTAAGCTACCCTTTGTTCAAAATCTTTATCTCTTTTCTGGCCCTCTTTATACCGCCAATGAGCTGCAATTCCATATTCTGCTTTACTGTGCATTTCCGGAGTTCTTATTTGTACTTCCAGTGTTTCTCCATCTTCATAAATAACAGAAGTATGAATCGATTGATACAAACTAGGTTTTGGGGCGGAGATATAATCATCGAATTCGCCCTGGATTGGACGCCAATGCATGTGAATTATGCCAACCGCCGCATAGCATTCTTCTTCAGAATGGACGATTATTCGCACCCCTCTGATATCTGATAGCTCGCTAAAAGGAATTTTTTTTCTCTTCATCTTCCGATATATTGAGTAAATATGTTTTGGCCGTCCAGTTACTTCAGCCTGCATCCCGGCTTTTTTCATTATCCCTGTTATTTGATTGATAATTCTACGCATCTTTCGTTCGCGTTCAGAACGCCTTTCATCGAGCTGCCTGGCAATATCATGATAGATCTCTTCTTCTAAATACCTGAATGAAAGATCCTCAAGATCCCATTTCATCTGCCAGATACCAATTCGGCTTGCCAATGGTGCAAAAAGATCCATTGTTTCCTGAGCAATCCTTTTCTGTTTTTCTTCAGGAAGGTATCCCAAAGTCCTCATATTATGCAGCCGGTCAGCCAACTTGATTAAAACTACCCTGGGATCTTCGGCCATTGCCAGAAATGTTTTTCTCAGGTTTTCCGAGGCAAGTTCAGCCCGCCAGAGACTTGGGTCGCTTATCTCTCCAGATTTACCCCTCTTCTTTTCACTGGCAGATGGTTGTTTGCTTTCAGTATTTTTTGATACTCTTGGCAAGGATCCTAACTTTGTGACAGCCTGAACCAGGTTATAAATCTCTTTTCCAAATTCCCTCTTAAGATCCTTGAAATCAATCCCGGTATCTTCCACTGTATCGTGCAAAAGCCCTGCAGCGACAACTGCCGGCGGTACATGCATCTCAGCCAGAATTGAAGCTACTGCTTTACAATGATTGATATAAGGTTCTCCAGACGCCCTCTTTTGTTTATTATGCGCCTTTTCTGCAAGGTCAAGAGCGCGCTGCAAGAGCTCCTTGTCCACCTGGGAATATTTATCTGATAAGTTTTCAATATACTTGGAAATAGCCATAGCTTTTTAATCTGGAACTCAGCTGCTGTTTATTCATTTATACATTTTTTTGTGTTTTTCCCATTATACCTTTAACCCGCTTTTCCTTACTATCAAAGGCATTCGCATTGACGCACCAGTGCCCTTAAGCTAAACTACCTTAATTATTCGTTTTGGGAGATTTTATGTCTGCGTCCCCGGGTTCAAATAAATTTGCCGCTGTAACTGGAGCAACCGGCGCAATTGGCAATGCTATTGCCGCTCAATTAGCATCACAAGGTTATCATGTTGTTTTAATAACCCGTAATCCAGAAAAAAGTTCTCAGGCCGTTTCTGAAATTAAAAAGAGTACCGGAAATAATAACGTACATTTTGAAATTGCAGATCTATCTAAGCGAATATCCATTCAATCACTGGCAGCTTCCTGGACTGGACCGCTGCACATATTGGTCAACAACGCTGCGATATCTCCCCCAAATCGTATGGAAACAACCGAAGGGATCGAATTGCAGTTTGCCACAAATGTACTGGGCTATTTCTGGATGACGGAGTTCTTTTCACCAATTTTAATTGATTCTTCTCCAGCAAGGGTTGTAAATGTTGCCAGTTATTGGGCTGGTGGACTGGACTTGGAAGACCTTGAATTTAAAATACGCAGTTATCACAATCACGATTCGTATCGCCAATCCAAACAAGCCAATCGGATGCTAACCTCGATCTTTTCCCAAAACTTGGTGCACTCCGATGTCACAGTCAATGCTTGTCATCCAGGAGATGTAAATTCTTCCTTAAGCAACAGTCTGGGTTTTGGCGGTAGCCAATCTCCAGACGAGGGGGCTAAAACACCTGTCTGGCTTGCTGCTTCTAAAAGTGTTCAAAATATCACTGGAAAGTATTTTGAGCATCAAAATGAAACCCACTGTCCTTATGGCAGCGATTTACTAAAAGCTCAGCAGCTTTATGAAATTTGCCAATCATATACCTGACTTATGACATTCAACCTGTCGAAGGCAGCCTACAACCAGGAGAAGGACATCAATAAATAATGCATTTATTTCAACCGCTGACAATTAAGATAGTGTCTATACGCAGTAAAGTGCTTGTTATTTTTGTTCCGTTACTTTTTTTAATTAATGGGTGTGGATTACAACCGGATTCTCCTGCCCTGACTCAATCGCAAGACCCTGCTACTCCGACAGTTCAATCAGACATACCCATTGATCTGCCCTCCACTGCAACTCCGGATCTGCCCCCAATCCCGTATTCAATTTGGGTAGATCCTTATTTTCCTGCAGCACTTCATGATTTTTTTGCCATTTCCCCTGAGTTTTCTCTATTGCAGGATCAACAAGATGCGTCAATTACAACTTCTGTAAAAAACGGTATTCCTTTCGGTTCTTGGACATACCTGCTTGTATCTCCTTTCCCTTCTCTTGTTGAGGACTTGAATTCAGCGGACTTGCTAACATTCTGGCAAACTGGAATTTCTTCTTCTCTTTCTGTCATTGAACTAGCATTGAGCGAAGAAACAAAATACGCGCTCACCCTTCTTTGGGGCGAACCTGATCCCGGCGCTTTAAGAGTACTTGATGCAGATTTAATTCTTTCTACTCTCTGGGCTGCGCCAGAGTCAATTGCAATAATCCCTTTTGAACAATTAAATCCCTACTGGAAAATACTCTCTTTGGATGGTCAAAATCCACTAAGCCCCGACTTCATCCCGGATCAGTATAACCTCACACTCCCAATTCACTTGTCCTCGTGGCCTGACCCCCTCGATCCCTTGCCGCTGGGGAATCTGGTCACCAATTTTGACCATACCAAACTTACAACTATTGCATTAACCGGAGTAACTGCCCTCGTGCGAGACACAGCTTACATCATGGAAGAAAAGGGATTGCTTTACCCGGCTGAAGATATCCACTCCTTACTAGAAACCGCTGACATTACCCACATCAGCAACGAAGTTCCTTTTGCTGAAGACTGTCCCACTCCGGATTCTAATCAAACGTCGCTTAATTTTTGCAGCAAGGATGAATATATCCAACTTCTTGAAGTCTTGGGTACAGATATCGTTGAGCTCAGTGGCGATCATTTCGGAGACTGGGGTCCAGAGGCTATGCTTCACTCCCTCGATCTCTATCACGATCGAAACTGGCTGACCTATGGTGGAGGAGAAACTTTAGCCGAAGGTTTAAAGCCCGTATTCATAGAGCATAACGGTAATAAATTTGCATTTATTGGCTGTAACGGTAAAGTGCATGACCGCTACGCTACAGCCTCAGATACAAATCCTGGAGCTTCCAGATGTGATTTTGAATGGATGTTAGCTGAAATTTCCCGCCTACAAGAACAAGGTTTTCTCGTGATTGCCACTATGCAGCATGAAGAAATTGACAGCTATTACCCTGTTGCAATCCAGCAATGGGATTTTCGCCGCCTTTCCGATGCAGGCGCTGTGATCGTCAGCGGCAGCCAGGCGCACCATCCGCAAGCGATAGAACTCACTGGAACATCTTTAATTCATTACGGACTGGGAAATCTATTCTTTGACCAATGGTACCTGGCACAGTATAATTCCGCTGAACATGTCAATAAGGACAAATCCTTTATTGATCTCCATTATTTTTATGACGGATCATATATCAATACTCGACTAATTACTCTCCAATTTGTTGACAACGCCCGTCCACGATTGATGACACCCAGCGAACGTGAGATTTTCTTAACTGAAGTTTTTCAAGCCTCAATATGGGAAAATCAGTAGAAATATTCATGCATATCGCACAATAGAAATATATATGGGGTTGATATTATATGGCACTCATCAAAAACAAGAAATTTTCACACTCCATCCTAATCTTTTTTATCATTTCTCTTCTGGTCATCACTACCGTTTCGGGATGCGATAGCATTACCGAAAATACTTCTCCAGCAACTGCAAATACAATCAGTCACGATTCGAATGCAGAAGAAGATTCAAATATAATTCTTCAAATTGAAATTACAATTGGTTTATTGCTCATTGCTTCCCTGGTAGGCATTGTCACAGATCGTTTACGTGTGCCATATACAACTGGCCTGGTATTGATAGGCTTAGTTTTGGCATTTTTTGGGCAGCAAGATATCAATGTCAGTCCCCAACTTTTCCTGGGGTTGCTCGTTCCTCCGCTGATTTACGAAGCTGCTTTTCAGGTAAAAGCAAAGGACCTCCTCCGCGATCTGGCGCCTATTTTAAGCCTGGCAATTCCTGGTGTCTTGCTAACAACTTTCCTGGTGGGTGGCGTTCTCTATTGGGGAACCAATTTTTCTCTTGTCACTGCTCTTCTATTTGGCTCACTCATAGCGGCAACCGATCCTGTAGCAGTCGTAGCTTTGTTCCGCTCTCTAGGAGTGCCCAAGCGCCTTCAACTATTGATTGAAGGCGAAAGTCTTTTTAATGACGGCACCGCCATCGTTCTTTTTAACTTAATGGTTGTCATTTCTGTAACCGGCTATTTTAATTTGACAGATAGCATATTAAACTTTTTTTTAGTCGCTGGTGGAGGCATTATCATCGGCCTCATTTTAGGCCTGCTGATTTCATTGGCCATCAGCATGATTGACAACCCCTTGATTGAAACCACACTTACCAGTGTGCTTGCGTTTGGCTCCTATATTGTTGCTGAACAATTCCACGTCAGCGGCGTTCTTGCTGTAGTGGCCGCTGGCATTGTCAGCGGAAATCTTGGTCCGAGCCGCATGTCTCCGACAACCCGTATTCTGGCCTTTAACTTCTGGGAATATGCAGCATTCCTTGCCAACTCCTTCGTCTTTTTGTTAATCGGACTTCAAATTGATTTAAATGTTTTACTCACTGACTGGAATGCCATTCTCTGGGCAATCCTGGCAGTCCTTGTTGCCCGGGCTGCTTCAATTTATGGATTATCCTGGATCGGATCCGGTGTCCCGATGCGCTATAAACATATTCTTTACTGGGGTGGTCTGCGAGGTGCTATTTCGTTAGCCCTGGCATTAAGCTTGCCAGCAAGCCTTGGTGATCAGCGAACAGTCATCCAGTCCATGGCTTTTGGTGTAGTGTTATTCACCTTGCTGATTCAGGGTTCAACAATGAAACCATTAATCAATCGTATGGGCCTGATTGAGAAAAGCGAATCTCAAGCTGAATATGATAATATGAATGCCAGAGCCGTAATGGCTAGAACTGCTTATAAACAATTGGAGACCATGTATAACGACGGGCTTTTGTCCCAACATGTGTGGAATTTGTTGTCAAAGCCGATAGAAAACCATGTCGATACATTAACTACCGCGGCCGCGAAGACAATGAGCTCCCATCCTGATGTCGAAATCAGAGAATTAGAATCCGCCCTCCAGGAAGCGCTGAAAAGTGAGCGAGCGGCTCTTCGAACTCTACTGAGAGATGGCAATATATCTGAAGAGACTTTCACAGAACTTGTTCACGAAGTTGATGCTTCCCTGACAGAAAACCAAGCTGATCTTATCCAATTACTTCGGCTTCGAACGTTAAGAAATATCAAGCATTTAATGACTATTGTCATCCAGGAAAGAGATTTAGAAAAAATCACTTCACTGCTTCAACCATACGAATATCCCTTTACCCATATCGCCAGTACAGGCGGATTTTTAGGTAGGAAAAACGCAACCTTACTGATCGGTGTCCCGGCTGAAAAACGCAGAGAAATAAAAGCTCTAATTGAAAGTGCGGGCAAAGGGCGATCGAAAGCACTCGCTGAGGAATTGTCGGATAAACCTGAGATCACCCATGGTGGAGCTACTATTTTCACCTTAGACGTTGAGCGCTACGAGGAATTGTAAAGATGAAAATGATACTCGCAATCATGCCGACTGACCTAAGTGAACAGGTTTCCAAAGTTCTATTAGATTCCCAGT
>JAUXFJ010000107.1 GCA_030620065.1 Anaerolineaceae bacterium | reverse complement strand
CCTTCCTTTATCATCCACCAGATTAACGCAATAATCCAACCTATAATGATACCTACAAATGCCACTTCCAGGACAAAGCCCGTCCCGGATTTTTTCATCCAATAGATCGTGCTAGATACACCAAGGTTTAGATAAATATACGTCACCAATCCGCCGATCGCTGCGCAAAATCCAGATCGAAGCCCCCAGCGCACGGACCCCCACCAATAATAACCAATCATATAGGCCAAACCAAATCCCCCGCTAATCACCAACAACGCTAAGAACCAATCCAACAGGCTAGGAAAGCCAGCTCGCATATCACCAGAACCGTCACCGGGCGTTGACATGGGGGTCAGTGCAACCGTCGGTTCCTCAGTAGGTATCGGGCCGGGCTCTGGGGTATTAGTCGGCGCTATCACCGCGACACTTCCGTTCTCTATATTCAAAACCAGTGTGTTTGAGATTACTGCTGGTTCACTGGTGACAGTGACTTCCAGGACACCTCCCATCTCGATCCGGTAGGTGATCCTAGCTATGCCATCTACTGTGGTGGCTTCAACCTGTTGCGTGAAAGTATTTTCTCCCGATATTAGGAAAGTAAAACGAACAACGGTACCATCGGGCACAGGATTTTGGTTGTGGTCTACAATCACGCCAGCTTGCAGCATTATCGTCTCACCTATCTTGAGCATCGGCAGTTGTGTGAGTTCCACTTCCCCTTCGATTGGCGTTGAAAAAACTAAGCCCTCCGGAAGCGTCAACTCCAATGGTATGATCTGATTTGGGTCCGGCGAGGTAGCAGTGATCAGATCATAACCTACGCTGCTGACCGAAACAGGCAATGCGCCCAAGGGTGTTAATTCCTGCATCAATACTCTGGCAGCTACATCCACAAACGCAGGTACGCGACTGAATAAGCCATAATAAGCTGTAACTTTCGAGATTTCAGTCGCATCCAGGTAAAATGGTGCATCGTAGGAAAATATGATCACATTCTTATCTCGTAAAAGGTCTTCCCTTTCGGACAAGATTCGCCGCAGTGCAACCGACTCAGGATAAGTTGGGTCAAGATCAAGAATATTGAAAATAACCCAATCAGCGCGCGCAAGATTATCACTTAGATAAGGTGCAGATGGTTCACTGATATTGTCAAGCAATTCAATGAGCTGGCCAAAACCGTAAGACGAAAGCCGATTTTGCAGGATCTGATTGCCCGCTTGGGGCCCATACAAGTTCAGCAGCGCATTCTCAAACGAGGTGTTTGACAGCAGCCTTTGAACGGAACAAGTGCTGCACTGATAGCTATTGCGAACATCGCTGAAGATTACGATCTGGTCATACAAAGCTGGTGGGTTCGGCAGCAAATTATCCAGCTCAATAGCCGTTGGGCTGACCAACGTTACTGCCTGCTGAGCTACATCAAAAGAAACGTGCTCAGATTTTCCAATTGTTGCAATATTACTTTCTGAAGTGAGCACATTTTCAAGCTCGAAATTTTGGTAAAGTTGAATTTTTCTGCTCAAGATGCGCAAAACAGAGGTGTCCACTCTTTGCGCAAATGCTGGATCCTCCCTGTATTTTTGGGCAAAGAATTCTAAAGTATGCAGTATCGAAGTGTAAGCATCAGGATTGCCTTTAGCGATGAAATCATTCAAATAAAGCAAATCATTGCCAGCCAAAAATGCTGTGCGTGCTACCTGCCAGGCCTCAAAGGTCTCCTCAGTAGGGTCAATAAATCGGCGTACCGCTCGGCTGCCAAGGCTATCACTTACCATCAATCCGCCATCCGCCCGCCAGGTGCTAAACGAGTCCAGTGCCAATAATTGTGCCAAGGCTGTCGCATCAAAACTTACTGGTTTTGTCGTCGCACGAATATTACCCTGAAAACCCTGGTAGCGAATGTGCGAAACCATCAATCCATCGCTCACTGCATCTGGCGAAGTCGCCTTACCTGTTACAGAAAAGAAAGGTGCTAACTCAAGCAGCTTGAGCTGTTCCAAAGACTTGCGCACTGTGGCGACTTCTTCTTCAGGTGGGCGGTCAGAGCCACCTTGTCCAGGGAAATGTTTGGCAATTACGGCGATCTTATTCTCGCTGCCTTGATGTATTCCCTCAATAAAAGCCTTACCCATCTCGCCCACCCAATATGGGTCTCCACCGAAAGAGCGTGTGCCCAAGTAGTAGGCAGCATCCACATTGCTTGTATCCACAAGATCCAGCGAAGGGCCAAGGTAAAGATTGAACCCAAGCACCGAAAGTTCCTCACCCAATACAGCTCCGCTTTGTGTTGCTAAAGTCGGATTCCATGTAGCTCCTAAAGCCAAGGCACTCGGAAGAGCCGTAAGACCTGCCAGTATCTGATCGGATGGATAGCCATTGCCTTCCTGCGATATGCCGATGAAAAGCGGCACATAGACAGATGGATCGTTTTCTGCACCCACACTGGCAGCTTCATCAACTTGCGTTTTCAGCCACGCAAGGTTTTGCAACCCGCTGGTGAGCTGGTAAACTGCAGGTAATATCTCCTCTTCAACAAAGTTATCATGGTCAGCCCGCAGAACCACGCCGCCAATGTGATTATTTACCACCAAATCATATATCTTTGAATCTTCGCCAAGGTCTATACCATCAAAGGTAATCAGAAATAGTTGTCCCACCTTTTCTTCAGGTGTCATTTGCTGAATGACCGCTTCAACAGATAAGTTATCCAAGCCCGCGTTTGCATCCACAACTGTCACCTGCAAACTGCTCAGCAAAATAATGCCGATCAGCAAAGCATTTATCAACCAGTGCAGTATAGAAGTGCTGCGGGTCTTACTTAAGAACATCTTATGCACCCTCAATGACCTTACGCGCAGCTTGAGGATCATTGGTAATAATGCCGTCCACGCCTAACTGATAAAGGCGTAGTAGTTCCTCTGGCTCATCAACTGTCCAGACATTCACTTGTCGACCTAGGGAGTGAATCTTATTCACAAGTGTTTCATTCACATCTGAGTAGTAAGGATGCAGCGCATCATAAGGAAATATGCGTCCAAAAGTCCCTCTCGACAAGACGCCCGCTTTTCCGCTCAATGCCAGCAATCCCAAACGTACCTCGGGCAGCCTGCGCTTGGCGCGTCGCAAGTTTAAAGGATTGAATGATGAGAGCAGTACCGAATTAAGTAATTTGTATTTCTGGATCAAGTTAACCACTTTGTCAGTCAGCCCATCAAATGGCGTGGCATAATTCTTCAATTCTACATTGATGAGCATCTTGCCGCCAAAGCGCTCAAAGACCTCCGCCAAAGAAGGCAGTTGTTCTCCACAGAAAGCTGTCGAGAAAACACTCCCCGCATCCAGTCCCTGGAGTATGTTGAGCGGGAAATCGCTTACTCTGCCGCTGCCGTTAGTTGTGCGGTCTACTGTATCATCATGAATGACGACCAGTTGTTCATCCTTGCTGAGCATGACATCCAGCTCAACACCATCCGCTCCCATCTCAAAAGCCAGCTCGAAAGCCGCAAGCGTGTTTTCCGGCGCTTTGACGCTTGCGCCGCGATGTGCAATGATCAGGGGCATAGTTAAGTTTTGTTTTTCCATCATGCCGTGTATTATAGCATGGGGAAGAATTTATCGCTAATCCGATTTTTTCTGCTGCCTAAGACATTATTGTTTCTCTTTAAATCTAAGCTATTAAAGATTCATACACTTTCATTTATTTTCTCTTCCTCTGCAAAGACTGAAAAGCGCCTAACCTTTCCAAAATACGGCTATAATTAATATCCCCGAATAAGATACTCTCAAGCGCTCTTCCAGAAGGAGAAAAGAGGTCCTGTAATGACAAAAATCAAATCCGTCGTGAAACGCAATGGCGCTGTGGTCCCCTTCACCCCTGACCGAATCACCAATGCCATCTACCGCGCAGCTGTTGCTGTCGGTGGGCGGGATAAGCAAACTGCTCAGGAGCTTTCAGGCAAGGTAGTTGATCTGCTCGAAGCCAATACCCCCAAAGGACAGATTCCCAATATTGAGCAAATTCAAGACACCGTCGAAAAAGTGCTCATCGAAAACGGTCATGCCAAGGTCGCCAAGGCATACATCCTTTATCGCAACGAGCGCATTCACCAACGTGAAAAACGCGCTTACAGCGAAACCCTTCCTTCCGTTAATATCCCTTGGTCAAAATTATGGCACGTGCTCGACTGGTCCGTTGAACATGAGGTGCATACTGTTAAGAATCTGAACGAACACATCCGCAGCGGTAAGCTCCCCCAGATCGTCACCGCCGCTGAAGCAGCTTACCATGAAGACGTTGAAAATGCCGCCTCGCTTGTGCTTGAACGCAGAGACGAGGTACGTATGGTATTCATCGCCGGTCCCTCATCGTCCGGTAAAACTACAACAACCATCAAACTGGGTGAATTCCTGGCGAGGGAAGGCTTGAAGCTCGTCACCCTCAATGTTGACAATTACTTCTTTGACCTCGAAATGCACCCCAAAGATGAATTCGGTGATTACGACTTTGAGACTCCCCAAGCTCTGGACCTCAAATTGATCAATGAACAGCTCAGCCGGTTGTTTGCTGGTGAAGAAGTGCTAACCCCCTTCTATGACTTTAAAACTGGCCACCGCCATAACAATAAGACACCCATGAAATTGGCTCCCAACGAGGTCATCCTCATTGACAGTTTGCATGGGCTTTTCCCGGATATGACCATTGATATCCCTCAATCGATGAAGTTCAAGCTCTACATCGAGCCGCTGCTGCAATTGAAAGATAACGACGGTCATTACGTCCGCTGGACCGATATCCGTCTTATCCGCCGCATGCTGCGCGACGCCGCACACCGTGCTTACGACCCCACCAAAACGCTGCTACACTGGCACTATGTGCGAGCCAGCGAACTGCGTAATATCATCCCCTATATGAATACCACCGATTACATCGTCAACAGCGGCATGCCCTATGAACTGCCCATGTATAAAGCCAAATTGTTCGACGAGTTTGCACGCTGGACGAAAGAATATGCCGGCGACACCCTGCGCGAGGATGCCTATGAACGAGCCAATCGGGTCTACACTTTGATGCAGTCTCTCGAAGCAGTACCTGACGATTCAATCGTACCTGAAAACTCGGTCATCCGCGAGTTCATCGGTGGAGGAATTTATGAGTATTAGTAAATAGCAGTAGGGGCGACCAGCCGGTCGCCCCTACTCATTTTATTATCCGCTTCCTGCAGGACCGCCCCTAGCGAGTGCCCAAGACTTGCACAAAGCATTCCAGTCTCTCTGGAGACTACTAAGCTATTCATATGTTCTTCAATAAAGTATGATCGCCGAGGAGATAAGATGAAAAAGCAATATTGGCCCGAGATAATCTTATTTTTCGTTTTAGGGTTAATTACAAATATCATTTTTGATATACTTCCGAATTTCTTGGACCTGCCTAACTTTTTAAAATTAAGCTTTTCGAAGTACTTGTTGGTAGTTGTGTTATTTATCATTATTTGGGTTCTGACAATGGTTATACGGAATTATATGCAAAAGGTGTCTTGGAATAATAAAATACTAGTTGGCCAAATAGCCTTAGCCTTGGATAAAATTGTTACAGATGAATCTTCTTCAATTCCAAGTAGATTACCATTTATACCTCCCGCTACACCTCAAATTAGGTTGTCATGTATTTTTGATGTTAAAAAGTCTCTTAGTAATCATGGCTATTTTGAATTTATGGTCGAGAGCAATCCGAACTTTCTTAATACTGACCATTCCATATATTTACACTCTGTTTCCCCAGGTATGTCTAAGTTTTTTATGGTATTAATTCAGGACCATAATCCAGATAGATTTCCTAATTTTTTAAGAATTGATAGTGGTTATGAGGAGCCTCGAGAATTCACTGAGACTTGGTTTAACTATATTTTCCCTATTCTCGGTAATCATAGCCAATATATTTCTGTAAAATTATCTGGGAACCAATTATGGGAAATCTCTGAAGAGTTTTTTGTGATTTCGAAGTATAAAATAATTAAAAGAAAGCGTTGCT
>JAUXFJ010000158.1 GCA_030620065.1 Anaerolineaceae bacterium | reverse complement strand
TCAGCTATTTTAATATTACCCGAATCTGTTATCAGAACGTTTTTTGCTGATTTCTTTGTCACTGGCTTGTTGCCAACCGGAAACACTCTCTTTCACGGCGTCAAATTTTTCTATGTATGGCTTGATATCCAATAATGGTGTTCCATCAAGAATATCAATGCCCTCTACAATAACTTTATTCACCTCGACTCTTTTCAGTTTAACAATAGATAAACCGATATGATTTGGTCGTAGTGGGGAGCGTGTAGCAAATACACCCCTTGTTTGCTTATCCGTAAAAGGCGTTACAAGCAGTTCCATTCGCGCAGCCTTATGAAAACTATATAAAAGATAAATATGGCTGAAACCTTCAAGATCTTGCAGTCCGTCAATGTATTTATCATTAACTAGGACATACCCTTCAACTCCCGATGCCCCTTTGGGTTGAATGGGCATATCTTCAATACTGTAATAAGGTGAGTGTATTATCCCTATTGGTTTTATATTATGCATGATTTTATGTCCCATTTTATTATATGTAAGCCGAATGAGAGCATCAGGTGCCCCGCATTGCTAACTCAGCATATCTTTAGCTCCTAACCAGTCTGGAAAAATCGCGCTGCTTACCTTGGGGCGTGAGCCACTCCGTTGCAAACAGGGTTGGATGGCGGCTAGGGCGACCAAATGGCTTGGTAAACAGAGCCGCCCATGTTACCCATTAAGCGCGGGGTAAAATCGGGATAAGAGGCAGCATACAGGGCTCCACCCTTCAAGGGGATTAGTAAAGTTTTGCCTTCAATAGGATCCCAAATTAATTGATTAACTAATCCTTCCATGACAGTCTTCCATTCATCCCCAGGAATTTTGATCACAACGCGACCCTTCTGATTTTCGATGACTTCCCAGGCCTGATAACCTTCTTTTGAGATAGCGGGGTTATAGGAAAAATCGTAGACTGGCGGATCATAACGAGTGTTTCCATCTGAGGAAAAGAGCGCTTCGGGGTATGCGTTGAAGACCTTGCTTTCTGGCATCCAGGAGATCTCCCAGACTTTTCTGTCTAGAAGCTTTCTCGGGGTGGTTTGACCGGGAAGAAGGAGGAACAGCTCTTCACCCAGGGACTTCGGACATCCCACCGCACTGGAAAAAAGGAGTGCTCCGTTTTCAGGGGAGCGGACGATATCGGAATAAGTGCTGAAGACCATGAGGGGTGTGATTTCACCGCTGACTATGTTGATGCTGTGAAGGTTCTGGGAATCGCATTGCTCGCCGCTGTAGTAGGTAAGATAGTGTGAGTCATCCTGCCAGGCGATAAAATCGGGGCGGCTGCCTTCCGGCTTGGGTAAAGATATGACCTTTCCATCGGATACTTGTACAGCCCAGACACCGTCCATCTGGTTGGCACCTAATATCGCACCTCCGAAAGGCGGCACCCAACTAACACCATAGTGGAGGATATACTGCCCATCCGGTGACCAGTTTGGTAAGATTGCCTGGGATGGACCATCGGTCAGTTGTGTGATTTCTTGGGTCTGGGTGTCGTAAAGGTACAAATCCGCGGTGGGACCATTAGTTGCGCCAATAAATGCCAGCAATCGTCCATCGCCTGGCTGCCATGCAATGCTGTCGTAGTCTCTGATTGCGTAAGTGGCGAACGATTTTGGGTCCAGGTCTTCAAAATATCCCTCGCTTGGGATGCTGATTAAGTGGGCGACAGTTTCCATCTCCCCGCTTGGAATTTCAACGATCACAAGATCAAGTCCCTGATCGTTTGTGATAACAAGCGCCATGCGGTCACCTGTAGGAGAAATAGCGCGGCGCAAATCGCCTCGGATTTCATGTTCTGAAATCTGAGTTGGGAAGCTGCCGTCTGGGTTGGTAATCCAGATTCCGCCCTTACCCGCAAAAACAACATAAGGACCGCTCGCGTTTAGGCTGGTTGCCTCAGGAAGCAGTGTAGCCGTTGGTGGTAGAGACGTAGTTGCAAGCTTAGTGGGGCTTATTATTGAAGCGGTTGAGGGATCAGTTGTTGTGAGAGTGTTAACCGGGGTAGATGTTGGTGTAGTCAGTTTACATGCATTGGCGAACAACACCGCAAAGATGATCAACAGGAGCGGTACGCGTTTAGTTTTCATTAGTAATCTCCTTATCTTCGTAAAATTTGAATACTAAGACATAATATTATGCTGCTACCTGATAAGAGTTTCAGGTGCTCGGTGTTATCAACCCAAAACACTCTTTGCTCGTAACCAATCTGTAAGATCGCGTTGCTTAGGCGCGGGGTGAAAGCCGCAGCCGGGTGCATGTGGGGTTAGCTGACCTTTCTCTCGTGCAAGATACCATTCGGAGTGATTATATTCCATGCTATGCCATCCTAACTATATCAACGATTATGTAACCTGTAAGGCACTCCGAAGAAAGCATCATCATTGATTATACTTTCTATCGCTACTCTGTCTTGATGACTACCATACCAGAAAACGATATCCGCCCTTCCTGGGCAAGAAAGGGTGTCAATATCCATACCTATAAATCCAGGTTTCACTTGCTCAATCTCTTTAATTGCGTCTTGATGTTCTTCTACAACTTGCATCACCTTAGATGCCGTTGGTAGTTGCTCACAAGAGAGATAGTGGTTTCTGTTATCATAGATGACGTTATCAATTATTCGCCGGATAAACTTCGTTTGAACTTCTGCGACTGTAACTCCTAAACAAATTAGAAGAAAGGCTGCCAATACGATGATCAGTGATTTTTTCCAGTTTTTCATTAAGTTGTCCTGTTACTTCATTTCATTGATATTGCAGGTAAAATCATTATACCGATCAGCTTAGAAAAGTCAAGCACATGGCAATAAAAACAACTTCTCGATCAGATCAGCGAATCTATTTGGATTTAGCGCTACTTCTATGCGTATTGCTTTTATTGTTTCAATGATATATTATATAGATAATTGGGAACTATTATTGAGTTTATTACGTCTTTAGATTGTACTCAAAATAGTGTGTAATAGGAATAAGCCAAAGGAGATTTTCAATGAAAAAAGTATTTCTTGTTTTGATTGTAGCAGTGGTTTTACTCACAGCTTGTGCATCAAAAAACCAAAGCTCGCCTTCAGAAATGATTATGGCGATGCCAGCTGCGGATTTTTTAAATGAAGAAGCCGAGATGAAACTAAGTAGTGAAGGTGTTCGTTCAGATGGCAGTGGGGTTGAGGCGATGACAGTTGATCGATTGGTCATCAAGAATGCTAATCTCAGTATAGCCGTCGCAGACCCTATCTCAGCTATGGATGCAGTCAATGCGCTTGCAGAGGAAATGGGTGGCTTCATCGTTTCCTCTAACTTATATAAGACCACGACGTCAAGTGGTGTGCAGGTCCCACGCGGGAATATTACCATCCGTGTGCCAGCAGAACGCCTTGATGAAGCGCTTGATCTGATCAAAGCTTTGGTAGCTGATCCAGCAACTGGTGTGATCAACGAATCTATCTCTGGACAGGATGTGACTTCAGAGTATACGGATGCACAGTCGCGTCTGCGCAATCTGGAAGCTGCCGAGACTGCGCTGGTGAGTTTTATGGAAATGGCTAAAGATTCTCAGGATGTTTTAGACATCTTTAGGGAATTGACCTATATTCGTGAAGATATTGAAGTCTTAAAGGGTAGGATCAAGTATTTAGAAGAATCTGCTGCTATGTCTGCCATCTCGATTGAATTGGTAGCAGAAGAATCCCTGCAGCCGATCGAGATCGCTGGATGGAAACCGAAGGGTATCGTGCGTGATGCTGTTCAAGCCTTGATCAATGCTCTGCAGGGACTCGGGACAGTCTTGATCTGGTTTGGTATTTTCTGTCTGCCTTTCCTCATTCCACTGGGATTCGGCACTTACTTCCTGATCAAAGGTATACGCAAGGCGCGTAAGAAACGGAAAAATGCTGGTGAGGGAAAAGTAGAAGTGAAAGTGAAAGCAAAGGAAAAGAAGAAATAGCAGTTAGCTTGAAGTTGAATTACTAAAGACCGATGTTAAAAGACATCGGTCTTTACTTTAGCTGTTGACAGAGCGAATTGAGACGTATAAACTTATAATTTTGTAGAATACTATTTATCGATAAGGAATATGTTAATGGCAAAAGAATATCAGAAAGCTCAAGTCATTATTATTAGGGATCTTGGAACGCTGAGGGGGCTCACATTCGGAAAAGTAATTTATTTTTATAACCAGGAGATTATTCAATGACGAATGTAACAAAACCCAAATCTATGAAAACATTTTTTGTGATCTGGCTGGGGCAACTGCTTTCCATGGTCGGTTCTGGGCTGACAGGCTTTGCCTTAGGAGTGTGGATTTTTGAACAGACAGGACAAGTGACGCCTTTTGCTATGACAGCTTTATTTGGCATCTTACCGCGTGTGATCCTTTCACCATTTGCAGGAGCTCTTGTTGATCGTTGGAATCGAAAGACTGTAATGATCATTTCAGACAGTGCAGCTGGTATCGTAACTATAATTGCTGCTGTATTGCTCATGAGC
>JAUXFJ010000198.1 GCA_030620065.1 Anaerolineaceae bacterium | reverse complement strand
TTAACAAACATAAGGAGGCAAATGAACAGGCAAATATAATGTGTTGGACAGGCAGCTGATTGAGAAATAATTCATCAATGGACTAAAAGGAGCATAAAAATGAAAAAGTTTTCTGTTTGGCGGATAGCAAGCGTTCTTTTCATCAGCATAATGATCTTTGGCGTTGCGGGATTTAAAACAGCTCCGGTCAGCGCTGCTAAGGGAGAAAAATGTGTCACAATCCAGAGCGGTGAGCTAGTAGCTTCTGATGGGAGTATGATCACAACTGGTTATGATAAATGGGGATACAACTATCAGGCACACCTCTTCAATGGCCTGTACTGTGATTCATATCGTGATGCTGCTTGGTGTCAGCCATATAAAGACACTAAACTATCTATGAAGTGGAATGATGCCTGGCTTTCCAACAAGGACTGCGGTGACGATGGGTTGCTGGACCGGCACTACGGTTTTGATAGTTATATAGGTTCGGGTGCTTGGTTAACCAATCATATGTCGGGCGAGTATGAAATCGACGGACAAACCTGCAAATGGAACTACTTCGTCAAGATCGTTGCCGCTCCTGCAGATGCAGATTTAGTGGATGACGTTTGGTACAACGCTGCCGGTGTTGAGATCGGGCCGGTAATTTGGGGCGCGTTCGCCATAATCCAAGATGTAACCAATGATCCTTGTGCTGGACTACATGGCATATATTACCTAAGCCCTGACAGAGCTGGCGTAGGCAATTGGTAGAAAAGACTTGTAGATAAGAAAAAAAATTCCTGGAGCGAGAAGTTCCAGGAATTTATATTTAATCGTAATACTTGATTCCTTCACGCTTCTCGACTGATGAGTGATTTACGCATAAGGGATTACTTCGGCAATATCTTTTTGTCTGTCCCCTATTTTCAACAAAGCACTTATCTGGTATCTTTGTATTGAGATGAAATATATACCACTTTTATCATTTAACCTTGTAAAATGAGTAGTATGGATAAAACAAATATGCCAAAAATATATCTTGATGGAAATTCATTAACCTTTGACGATGTTCTTACCGTTGCAAATGATAAGTCTGCAATTGTGTGCCTGGATGAAAAAGCGAAAAACCATATCAAGCGTGCTGCTGATGCTGTTGATGATTTCGTCAAGAAAGGGGAGATTGTATACGGCATCACTACAGGGTTTGGCGCGTTTAAAGACCGCATCATTCCCACAGATAAAGTTGAACTCCTTCAGCATAACATCTTAGTGAGCCATGCAGTGGGTGTTGGTCCTGCTTTAGATGAACCCGCTACTCGTGCAATGATGCTCATCCGGGCAAACACCCTCGCCAAGGGGCATTCTGGCATTCGCGTTGCAACCCTTGAGTTGTTATGCGCTATGTTGAATCATGGCATTCACCCCATTGTGCCTTCCAAGGGTTCACTCGGCGCGAGCGGCGATCTGGCTCCCCTTGCACATATGGCGCTGCCGTTAATCGGGCTGGGTGAAGTTATTTATCAAGGTCGTAAAATGCCAAGCGTTGAGGCATTTTCACTGGCTGCTCTTGAACCGATAAAATTGGCTGCCAAGGAGGGATTGGCGTTGACCAATGGCACCGCTTTCATGGCTGCTGTTGGCCTGCTGGTGACTCATCAAGCTGAAGAGCTGCTTCTTGCAGCTGATATCGCAGGTGCAATGAGCCTTGAGGCGCTAAATGGAACGCCGCGCGCTTTTGATCCACGGATCCATGAAGTAAGGCCTCACCCACGCCAAATCCAGTCTGCAGCTATCATCCGTGAGCTTATTGCAGGCAGCGAGTTTACCCGTGAGGACGACCCTCTAAACGTACAGGATGCCTATTCACTACGTTGCATTCCTCAGGTTCATGGTGCTATCAGGGATGCAATTCTCTATGCGCGTTGGGTTATCGAGATTGAACTTAATTCCGTGACAGACAACCCCCTTATTTTCTTTGATACTGATGGAAAATCTTCAATATTATCGGGCGGCAATTTCCACGGCGAACCTTTAGCAATTGCCCTGGATTATCTTTCGATCGCATTAACTGAATTGGGAAATATATCCGAAAGAAGAACGGCAAGATTGGTCGATGAATCATCAAATGGACAGCTTTTACCAGCATTTCTTATCAAAGACGGAGGTTTGAACTCGGGTTTTATGCTACTGCAGTATACTGCAGCAGCCCTGGCTTCAGAGAATAAAGTATATTCCCATCCTTCAAGCACGGACAGCATCCCTTGCTCAGCTAATATTGAAGACCATGTAAGCATGGGACCTAATGCTGCCTGTCATGCTTGTGAAATTTCTTCCAACCTTGAGGCGATCCTGGCTATTGAATTAATGGCAGCTGCCCAGGCAATTGATTTTCGCAAGCAAAACTCACAAGATCTCAAGCTCGGTAAAGGTACCGCAATTGCGTATGCCTTGATCAGGGGTCAGGTTCCTTTCATTGAAAAAGACACCTTGATGTATCCATATTTGAACAAGATCCAGGACCTGATCCGGACAGGCCACCTTACACAAGCTTTAAGGTCAATTACTACTCTTGTAAATTAATAGGGTCAATAGGGCAAATATTTCTCTTACGCAGAAAAGGGGTTCACGATTAAACCAGTTTTATTATGCACAGTTTCTGCAATATTCTTTAGTTCCGATGAATCCAAATTAATTACGCGATTGTCTGCAACGGGTCTTTCGGTGCTGTAAATCTGGATTTCAATCGGTTTTATCTCAACAAGAATACTCATCCAATTATCTAATTTACTTTTGCTTATATTTCCAAGCTCACCTTTAAACAAAGCGGTCTGAATAATAATTCTATCTACCAATTTCATACCTTTAACAATATCCTCAAACGAAACATCAGCAGCAGGATCATTGATTTGTTCAAATGTATTAACATCACCCGCATCTAATTTCAACATAGGCTTATCAATTTGAGTAAGAGCTTGCCGTATTTCATATTTACTGACCCTGCTTGCATTTGATAAAATCGCCAGCTTCGCGTTAGGCCGGTACCGATTTCTCAGCTTTACAGTTTCTTCAACAATTTCACCAAAATCAGGATATAAGGTGGGTTCCCCATTGCCAGAAAATGTAAGGTGATCAATAGAGTGAGGTTTCTTTAAATATGCCTCAATTGCTGTTACAACTTGACCCACTGTTGGAAACAGCTCTCTTGCGGGAGACGTAACCAATATATCTGTGAAACCATATTGGCAATAAACACAATTAAATGAACACAGCTTTTTGTCGACAGGTAATAAGTTAATCCCAAGAGACCTGCCTAGCCTTCGTGACAGGATCGGTCCATATATGATTTCTTTTTGCAATCCTAATAGTGACATTTAAACCGCCAATAAAATACAAAGTGTGTGATGAACACATCACTAACGCAATGCTATGCGCAATCGCAACAAATATTATTATTCATTCTGCTTTTCCCACGACAGCCCTACCCCATCTATCAAGGTATCACACACTGGACATCGATTATTCTTACCGATTCCGTTCATAAGTATTTGGAGACCACGCCGCGAAATCAATTTGGTATGACACTGTGGACATTTAGTTGAGCTCTCCAATGAAATATTACCTTGATAAACATAATTTAATCCAGCCTTCTGCCCAATCTCTGCTACGCGCTCCAGGGTTCTGGTCGGTGTAGGTTCAATGTCAATTATTTCATAATTTGGATAATAGCGGCTGATATGCCATGGCGTATCAGCGTCCAATTCATTAACAATAAAGCTGGCCAAATCCGCTAATTCCTTCAGATTATCATTGATACCAGGAATGACTAGCGTTGTTATTTCCAGCCAGATACCAAGCTCTTTCATCCGTTTGCATGTTTCCAAAACAGGT
>JAUXFJ010000229.1 GCA_030620065.1 Anaerolineaceae bacterium | reverse complement strand
TGATCCTAGCGGTACAGTCGCTGCCTTGGGGTATCGAAGTTGGCAGCTTTCGGGAGGATCATTTTGCGATTGTCATGTTTCTGCCTCTGACCCTGCTGACAGCGGGCTTGAGTGTAGCGATCGGGGACTTGATCAGCCGATTTGCTAAGCGACAATGGTTAGGGTATGTTTTTCTCTTCCTGATCACTTCGAGTGCGATGATATGGGGGATCAAAGATACGGGTAATATCATCAATGCGAATACCATTTTGGCTACCCAGGCGGATATGCAAGCGCTTGATTGGATTGAAAATCATATTACTGAGGAGGCGCGCTTTTTTATCAATACAGCAGAATGGGGGTATGAGGTTTCGCGCGGCGTGGATGGAGGGGCGTGGATATTACCTTTAACTGGGCGCTGGATATTGGCACCAACTGTTTTTTATGGCTTTGGTGAGGATCGCGCCTGGGCTAACCAGATCAGTGCTTGGGGAAAGCAGGCGCAGGGGATAACTGGCTGTACGGATGATTTTTGGCAGCTTGTGCGGGATGCGAGGCTTACCCATATTTATTTAAGGGAGGCAGTGGGGTCTTTACAGGCGGAAGCGCTGATTGGGTGTGAGGGCGTGGAAGCTGTTTACGCACAGGAAGGGGTGACTATTTTCACTATTAGCGTTGACGCAGTTCCTTAAAAATGGACTGGATATAAATCATTAATCCTGAAATTGTTTTTAAGAAATATAATCGGTTGTACTTACTGATTGAAAAAGGGTTATAATAAAGCACTTAATAATTTCATGTTTATCATCTTGTTAATTATTTGGATACAATTTGATTTGACTTGGAAATTTATTGCGAAACCTGAGTAAAACCGTACGAGTTATGTGAAGATATTGAACCTAACTGCAATGGAGAATTCAAGAATTTGACCCACTCCAGTTTTGGTGCAAGACGTACAAGCGAAATAAATATATTAAAGGTGGCGAATGTATCAGGCACAGATTGTCACGATGAGTTGTTTGCTTATTTTGTTTTTTTCTAAATAAGCAATTTGTATTTTAAATGTAAGAATACAGAAGTAAATTTGTGAGATCACCATAAAATAAAGGGAGAGGTTTCTATGTCAGCTTATGTACATGTAAGGAAATCACTGTTTGAAGTTACACAAGATTTGGCTGCTACCGCGATGGGAATGCAGCCTGCTGATCTTATCATCCGTAATGGACGTTTAGTTAACGTCAATACAGCCAGGATCCAGGATAATATTGATATTGTTGTTCGCCATGGCCTAATTGCTTTAGTGGGAAATGCAGATCATGTCCTTAGCGCAGAGCACACCAAAGTAGTCGATGCAAAGGGGCGGTTTCTAGTACCGGGTTTCATTGATAGCCATATGCATGTAGAGAGTACTATGGTTGATCTTTGCAGTTTTGCTGCTGGAGTATTGCCGCATGGTACGACTACGATTTGCCCTGATAACCATGAGATAACCAATGTCTTTGGACTTCGGGCTGTGGAACTGTTCGATAAGACTTCAGAAGGTTTACCATTGAAGGTCTTAACGGCAATGCCTGTCTGTGTCCCTTCAATTCCAGGTTTTGAAGATGCTGGTGCCACAATCACAGCTGAAGAGGTAGCCGAAGCCTATTCTAAAGGTTGGGCAAAATTGCAGGGTGAGCAAATGAATTTCCCGGGGTTAATCTATGGCGATCCAAATGTGCACGCTATCACGGCGGCTGGTTTGAAAGCTGGCAAGATAATTACCGGGCATTATGCCAGCCTGGAATTAAACAAAGGCTTGAACGCTTTTGCTGCGTCTGGCATTACAGCCTGCCATGAAGGGACGACCAAAGAGGGTGCGCTGCGCCGGGCAGAGCTGGGGATTTATGCACAGCAACGTTATGGAACGGCCTGGTTGGATATGCCCAATCTGATCAAAGCTGTGACCGAAAACCCCGGATTGGATACACGCTTCTTCACACTGGTTACAGATGATGTTTCGCCTGCGACTATTGTCGAAGATGGGCATCTTGTGCGGGTTTTACGTAAAGCGATAAGCCTTGGTGTTCCACCGATCACAGCAATCCAAATGGTCACGATAAACGCTGCTCAGCTACTGGAAAAGGCGCGTTGGATTGGTACGATTTCCCCAGGACGTGCGGCAGACATTCTCATTATAAGTGACCTGGTTGAGATTGATATTGATCAGGTCTATAGTGATGGTGTTCTCGTTGCTGAAAATGGAGCGATGGTGGTTGATGTTCCTACATATAAATACCCAGAATGGGCTTTGAAATCGGTACACTTGGAGCCATTAACTGCTGCCGATTTTAAATTGCCAGTAAGCGAGGCATCGGTAAAAGTAAGGGTTATGCAAGTCGTACCAGGCATGGTGCATACCGAAGAACAGATCATTGAAATGTTCCCGGTTGATGGAGAATTGAAAGCTGATGCGGCTAATGATCTGGCAAAGGTTTGTGTATTTTACCGACACGAACCTAAAGATGGTGTTACCGGAACACGTGGGATTGGGTTTGTGAAAGGTGTCAAGCTCAACCCTCGTGCTGCTTATGCTTCAACTGTTTCTCATGACTGCCATAACCTGCTTGTACTCGGTTCAGATGAAGAAGCAATGGCAGTGGCAGCTAATAAACTGATTGAAATAGGCGGAGGTATTTGCATTGTTGTAGAAGGCGCTGTTGAAGCTGTTATGCCATTACCTTTAGCCGGTCTGATGTCATTAGAGAGCATAGATGTTGCAGCTCAACAAGTTTCACAAATTGAAGAAGCACTAAAGAAGGCAGGCTGTCCCTACGAGAGTTTTGAGATGACGCTTAGCCTATTGGGTTTGATCGTTTTGGAAGAACTACACCTCTCAAACAAAGGTCTCGTAGAGCTAAAAGCTGGAGTACCACCCCAGTTTGTTGATTTATTTGTAGAATGAAGGTCACAAATTTGGGATGATCTATTCATAAGGAGGTGGTTGTTTTAAGAACAGATATTGGTCAAGTATTCTAGGCAAAGTTCGCTTATATGTGGTTAATATTCAAAATATAAAGGAGTTGGAAATGAAGACAAAGAAAGTTCTTTACCCGATTTTTATTATCGGGGTCATAATGGCG
>JAUXFJ010000020.1 GCA_030620065.1 Anaerolineaceae bacterium | reverse complement strand
TGGGACTAAATATGAGATTTACAAATTAATGAATGAACTTGCCAAAAGCGGTATTGCGATCATTATGATTTCAAGCGAATTGGAAGAGGTCATTGGCATGAGCGATCGCATCATGGTCATGTCCGAAGGAAGATCAATGGGTACACTCGAAAAATCAGAGATTGATCAAGAAAAGATCATGGCACTATGCACACGTATAGCCTAGTAATTTTACGAATTAAAAATGAGGAGAAATTTATATGGGTGACACGATTACATATCTGAAAAAGCAAATTAAAGAAAATATCCAGACATATGCCATTATTTTAGCAATGGCGTTTGTATGGGTTTTATTCTCGTTTTTAACGGAAGGAAGATATATCGGTTCGCAAAACATTTCAAACCTTTTCCGCCAAATGACTGTGACATCATTTCTTGCGGTTGGGATGGTGTTGGTTATTGTGACAGGAAATATTGACCTTTCGGTTGGAAAACTGGCGGGTTTTGTATCCGTAATCGTTGCGAAGTTTCAAGCTGATATCTGGTTTGATTTCATGCCAGACAACCCTATCCTTACCACGATCCTTTCCGTACTGATCGGTATCGGGGTTGGCACTATATTTGAGATGATTCAAGGATATGTTATCTCATATTTCCGTATCCCTTCCTTTATTGTCACTTTAGGAGGTATGTGGATTTTGGCTGGCGGTATTTTGGTTGTCACGCAAGGCAAGACTATTCCCGCGAACCAGCCGCTTTTTTCATTCATCGCGCAAGGGTATTTATCTCAAACGGTTGGATGGGTAGCGGCGGGGATCGTAATCGTTCTTTTGTTCCTAGCCATGTTTCAAAATAGGCGTAACAAGGTGAAGTATGGATTCAGTGTGACCCCGCTGGTTTTAGATGTTTTGAAGACAATTTTTCTCTCCGCATTGATAGCTGTTTATGTATACACAGTGAATAAATACAATGGTGTACAGATACCGGTTCTTCTTTTGGCGATCACAGCTGTTGTGGTGTCCTACGTATCCACCAATACGCCAGTTGGGCGCTACGCGTATGCGATTGGCGGCAATCGTGAAGCGGCGAGACTTTCCGGTGTGAATATCCAGAAGAATGTTTTTAAAGTGTTTGCGCTAATGGGGCTTTTATGCGGTATATCCGGTGTTGTCTTGGCTTCTTATGTGGGTTATGGAACGATTGCGGCTGGTTCTGGTTATGAATTGGACGCGATCGCGAGCTGCTTCCTCGGTGGAACATCTGCCATGGGCGGCGCTGGAACGATTTTTGGTGCAATCGTTGGCTCCCTGATTATGGCAAGTTTAACCAGTGGGTTGCAGATGTTAAATGTACCGGCGGCCTGGCAGTATGTCCTGAAAGGTATCATTCTCATTATGGCAGTTTACGTTGATGTTTATATGAAGAAAAACCGGTAAATTTAGAAAATATGAAAATTGGGTATTGATGAAAAACATCGCAGACCAAAAATTAATGAGGAGGATGAACAATAAAGTTGTCATTGGTATTTTGCGCCAAAGTGCTCCGCTTTCTCGTGCGAATTTATCCGCCATATCAGGTCTGAATCGCTCCACAATATCTTCGATCATCAATGATCTTATCGATGAAGGGTGGGTTAAAGAGACTACCTATCAATCGGATAAAGTTGGTCGTCCCGGGTTACTACTTGAAATCAATCCTGCTGGCGGCTTTGCGGTTGGCATAGAGATAGGAGTGGATTTTATCTTAGTGATTGTCACCGATTTTTCCGCAAATGTAATCTGGCGAAAACGAATTGAAACAAATCCAAGGGATGGAATGCTTACCATCCAGGAAAAAGGATTCAATTTGGTTGAAGAAGCGATAGTGTTCGGAAAAACGAAGTGCATTCAACCGCTGGGTATCGGTTTAGCGATCCCGGGTTTGGTAGATGTCCATGATGGTGTGTTGAAATTTGCTCCAAACTTGAAATGGAAAGATGTTCCCTAGAGGTTAATCTGGACACAGCAATTTCATCTGCCAGTTTTCATAGAAAATGATGCAAACGCGGCGGCTTTAGGGGAATTCTATTTTGGTGCCGCGCGAGGAATTGAGAATTTTATTTATATCGCTGCAGGATTCGGGTTGGGGTCGGGAATCATTATCGATGGAAATCTTTTACGAGGAAATAAAGGATATGCATCAGAAGTTGGGCACATGACCATAGATCCAGAAGGTGAAATTTGCAGCTGCGGGAAGCGCGGCTGCTACGAAACTCTGATAGGTCCAAGAGCAGTGATAAAGCGTGTAAAAAAATTGATCGCTGAAGAGGGGAGAGAAAGCACCATATTACAAATATCCGATGATGCTTCAGAAGCATTTAATTATGATACCGTCGTAGACGCAGCCAGGAAAAAAGATAAAGTGGCGTTGGCGGCGCTTGAAGATGTGGGTTGTAATTTGGGAATTGCAGTTTCTAACCTTGTGAATATCTTTGATCCGAAAATGGTTATCCTTGGGGGTGCTTTGAACTACGCAAAGGATTTTATCCAGCCAGTTGTTGAAAAAGTGGTTAAGGCGAATGCGTTACAGCTTTGCCAGGAAGAACTGGTAATCACTAACTCGCTGCTCGACCAGGATTCCAGTGTAATGGGGGTTGCTGGCTTAGTCCTGGAAAATAACTTAAATGGATCGAGTTTGCAGAACAGATCAAATTATTAAATATTATTGAAATACATTTTGAAAGGGTTAATCATGGTAAAAAATTACGAACCAAAACCTGAACATAAATTCACCTTTGGTCTATGGACAGTTGGAAATACAGGAAGTGATCCATTTGGGACTGATGTACGTGAACGAAAGTCACCCCAAGACCTTGTTTATTTATTGGCTGACGTGGGTGCCTATGGGGTTAATTTCCATGATAATGACCTAATTCCCATTGATGCGACTTCGTCAGAAGCAAAAAAGATCAAAGCCGATTTCAAGAAAGCACTTGCTGACACTGGTTTGGTTGCTCCGATGGCTACAACCAATTTGTTCTACGATCCAATCTTCAAAGATGGTGCTTATACGTCTAACAGCGCAAAAGTAAGAAATTATGCGATTCAAAAAACCATGAAAGCGATTGATTTGGGGGTTGAGATGGGTGCCGAAATATTTGTTTTTTGGGGAGGGAGGGAAGGTACTGAAACGGACGCGGCTAAAGATCCGGTAACTTCAATCAGACGAACGCGCGAAGCTATGAACTTCTTATGCGAATATGTTCTTGATCAAGGATATGATCTGAAATTTGCTCTGGAAGCAAAACCCAATGAACCACGAGGAGATATGTACAACGCGACAACCGGGCATATGTTGGCGTTCATTGAGACTCTAGATCACCCGGAAATGGTTGGGGTGAATCCTGAAGTTGCCCACGAGCATATGGCGGGATTGAACTTCTCCCATGGAGTTGCTCAGGCAATCGACGTGGGTAAATTATTCCATATTGATCTCAATGATCAAGCGTTTGGACGTTATGACCAAGATTTTCGATTCGGCGCGGTTAATCTCAAGCGAGCGTTCTTCCTGGTTAAGCTGCTGGAGGATTATGAGTATCAAGGCAGCAAGCATTTCGATGCCCATGCGTATCGGACTGAAGATTATGAAGGGGTGAAAGATTTCGCTCGTGGATGCATGCGTACTTATCTGATATTAAAGGAAAAAGCAACCCAATTTAATACTGATATGGAAATTCAGGCGCTATTAAAGGAAATCAACCGGGATGACAAAGCGATGGGTGATGTATCTGGCAAATACACTCCTGAAAAGATGAAATCGCTAAAGGATTTTTCTTTTGATCGTAAAGCGATCAGCGCGAAAGGGCTCAAGTACGAAAAACTGGACCAATTGACAAACGAGATTCTCCTTGGAGTACGATAGAAAAAATTATTAAGACCAATATGAGAAGGAAAGAATTCCTTGGGCTTGACAGTGTTGAACTGAGTACAGGACAAATTGATCTCCTGGTCTCTAAATCAGTTGGTCCAAGAATTCTCTCTCTCAGTTATAAGGGGGGAGAAAATTTATTTGCGGAACTCCCAAATGATTATTTAGAATATCCCGGAGACGGGAATTTCTATTTTTACGGAGGCCACCGACTTTGGATTGCGCCTGAAGATCCTTCTGTTACCTATATACCTGATAATCAACCAATAAGGATTCGGGAATCCTCGGGATTTGTTGAACTTATCCAGGAAATCAACCAAACCACTAGCATCCAGAAATCAATCCAGATCAGACTTACGGATTATGATGATGTGGTTGTCATTGACCACCTTATTCATAATGGGGGAAACCTTCCTGTTAGGTATGCTCCTTGGGCAATTACTCAATTAAGATTAGGCGGGGTAGCGATCCTCCCGCAACAGATTAAAGGAATTAATGGGAACACCTTGCTACCCGACCGCTCGATTGTTTTATGGCCTTATACGGATATTAATGACCCAAGGATTCGCTGGGGCAACCAATTCATATTTGTTGATCCAAAACCATTCGATCAGGCTTTGAAAATTGGAATGTCGAATTCGCAAAAGTGGATGGCTTATTTCAACAATAATCTTTTATTCATAAAGTACGCGGAAAATTATGTATCGGAGCAATTAGTCGATCAGGGTGCCACAAGTGAATGTTACTGCAACTCAAAATTTATTGAATTAGAAACCTTAGGCCCCATGGAACAAGTAGAACCGGGTAAAACCATACAGCACAGGGAAGTTTGGAGAATTGTTGATACACCCTTTGCTAATCTAACCCAGGAAACTATGATGGACTTTGTGAAGAATGATGAAATGGCAGATGTTTGCCGGAAAATGTTGTAGAAGGGAATGAATATGGGTGCATTTATAGGAATTGACACTTCAACCACATCAACTAAAGCAATTGTGATTAGTGAAAATGGGGAAATTCTTGGCGTGTCTTCGTCTGAATATACATTTGAGACACCATTTCCGCTGTGGAGTGAGCAGAAACCTGAACTCTGGTGGCGTGCCACAAAGGAAAGTGTTCAAGACAGCATCAGCAAAGCAGGCATTCAACCTTCTCAGGTTAGAGGTGTTGGCTTGACAGGGCAGATGCATGGATTGGTTATTTTGGATGAGAAAGGGAAAGTGATTCGGCCTTCAATTTTGTGGAATGACCAGCGTACCCAAAAACAGTGTGAAGAGATTCGAAGCGCGATCGGCAAGCATGAATTTATCCGAATTACTGGCAATGACGCACTGCCAGGCTTTACCGCGCCAAAAATCCTGTGGGTAAAAGAAGAAGAACCTGAGATTTATGCGCGCATTAAACATGTCTTACTACCGAAGGACTATCTGCGTTACAAACTAACCGGAGAATTCGCGGTGGACAGAGCTGGAGGGGCAGGGACTGTTCTATTTGATTTGGTGCAAAGGGATTGGTCGCAGGATGTAATCAAGGCGCTTGATCTAAACCCAGAATGGTTCCCTCCAACCTTTGAAGGTACACAAGTTACAGGAACACTTACGAAAAAAGCTGCGGAAGAAATTGGATTAATTGAAGGCATCCCTGTTTTTGGGGGAGGGGGGGATCAGGCAGCAGCCGCTGTGGGAACCGGGGCTGTTGAAGAAGGGATTGTATCGATCAGCTTAGGAACTTCAGGGGTGGTGTTCGCCACGACAAACTCCCCTTTCATTGAACCCGAAGGGCGTTTGCACGCATTCTGCCATGCTGTACCTGGAAAATGGCACCTGATGGGCGTAATGTTATCAGCTGCTGGCAGCTTAAGATGGTTCAGGGACTCATTTAAAAAAGAGTTAAGTTTTGATGAGATCGTTGCTGGCGTACGGGATGTTCCGCCTGGCAGCGAAGGATTGCTGTTCATGCCTTATCTCACCGGAGAGCGCACCCCTTATCCTGACCCTCTGGCTCGCGCTGGATTTGTCGGTATTACCATTCGGCATACATTCGAGCATTTTACGCGAGCTGTGCTTGAAGGGGTTGCTTTTGGATTGCGGGACAGCTTTGAATTGATGAAGAACGTGGGATTGAAGGAAATTACGCAGGTGCGAGTGACCGGCGGCGGGGTGAAAAGCTCAATCTGGCGACAGATCATCGCGGATATTCTGAATGTCGAAATTGTAACGGTGAGTTCTGAGCAAGGCGCAGCATTTGGCGCGGCTCTCCTGGCTGCGACAGGCGCAGGTGTATTTAAATCTGTAGAGCAAGCATGCCAAAGTACAATTAAGATCACTGAAAATGTAACACCTGGTCCCGCGAATAAGGTCTATGAAAAAATGTATTCGGAATATCGCTTGCTGTATCCTTCATTAAAAGGAACGTTCCACAGAATTTCAGATATCCTTTCGTAATAAAAAGAATATACACTTTTTTTCTTTATGAGGTGAATTGCTTTGAAATAGAATAGAGGGAAATAGACGCCAGTATAGAAAAAGATTCTAATTATGAATAAGTAAGTTGATCTTGAATGCAAAGTTAATGTTGTTCGACAAACTTTTCCGAGCTCTGAGAAACCACAAATTGCAAGGTTGAGCATGTGAAGAAGCCTAGAGGCCAAAAGTCAGCAATAGAAGAGGGCTCATAACCCTGGGATCGTGAGCCTGATGCCGCTGTGGGCTGTGTATCTCGATCTTACCTCATATAGAGAGCTGCGACATATTTCTTTTTTCTCCAAAGTGATAAGAAACTAAAATCATGAGAGAGGGAGATTGTCATGTCGCACTTCGTGCTCCTCGCGGAGACAGATGATAAAGAAGTACGACCTGGCGCATGTTTTCACTTGAGACTATTTTAGGGGTAAAATGGTTTTAGCAATGAACTCCAGTATATTTGATAAAACGGGCTGGCGGGTGGGGCGTTGGTTGCAACAGAGTTTCTTCAGTAGAACTAATCCATAGCATTGATTAGATTTGGTTATTTGCCATTTACTCCCCAATTATCAGCATTCTATCATTTGCTAGCTAAGTGGTTAGGGGGACATAGTATCGGTGAAACGGAGAATTATCGGATAGTCCTTGACAAGCAAGTCTCTGATAACCAGTGTGCCATCTTCGACGTCAGTTATCATCTCCTGCTCAAAGCTGTTGAGGATATCAATACCCATCACCTTATCGGCCGTGATTCCTCGGAAGGTCAATGTGGCTTTCACGCCAGGATCCGCATCTACCGCTACACCATCCGTCCACAAGGCAAACAACTTTTCACCGTCTGGCAAAGAGAAGCTGTAGCTCTTGATGTTCTCTGCCTCGCTCTCTATCTCAGCTGGCAGGCTCGTTGGCTCAGCTCCGGCCATAATTGTGCAAAGGTTTCGGACGGTGATCAATGACTCGTTCCTCTCGTAGTTGGTTGCGACAGCTACCTCGAGGTCCATCCCCCGATGCATCACAATTCCGCGGGCATAGTATTTCGCTGATTCCGCCTCGCTATATCTCCAAGGCTCATTAAAAAAGTACTCTGAAGTAGACCAACACAGCTCATTGCCTGCATACTCTCCTTTAAAGCCGTGAGCGGAAGCCACATCCTTGATCTCCTGAACCAAGGATGGATACGCGTAATAATAGTCTCGCAAGGAGTCATACGCAGGCGAGGTCCCAAACATGGGGTGCCAGCCAACAGCGTCCACCAAGGGCATTATGTCCGAACGCAGAACGGTGAGCAAATAGTCCCTTGATCCTGGTTCACATGGGGGTGGGGGGTAACCATGTTCAACGAGTTCCTCGAGCTCGGCGGTACATGGAGGCATGACGCTGCCGACTTTGATTTTCGCCTCTGGATATTCCTCACGGATGACTGGAATAGCTCTCCTGACAAGTTCCAGATACGTCTCGACATCCATGTCTATTTCCGGCTCGTTCCAGATCTCGTAGTACTCAATGCGGTCTTTGAAGTGATGGACGATGAACCGCACGAAGTCCTTGTAACGTTCAAACTCCTCCTCCGTCTGGAACCGATGGTAACTCTCTTTCTCCTGTCCACCGTGGGCTATGTCCCAGAAGGTGAGCACGTATTCGATTGTGATGTCATTGTCGGCAAGTCGAGTTATCAATTCATCGTGATATGGATCGATCGAGAATTCAGACTTATCCCACGATACCGTAGTAGTATCAATGCCATTGACAGCCAGGCGAATCCGCTTCAAGCCGATAGGGAGGATCCCGATGTCGATGATTTGCTCGAAGTCAATAGTCCAAAAATTACTATATAAGTCTGCAATGTGGTTGTCCATGAGCTCTTTCGACCGCTTGGTTTGGATTTTGGTTTTGGGAGAATCGTTGCCCTCCTGGATGACCATGGTCTTGCTTGGGCCGGAAACAGGTATCGAGAATGTGCTGGTGTTGCCGTTCGGATCGGTGGCCGTCGCAGTCAGATGAGGGCCGGTAAATGGCGCACTCTTATTGAGGGTAAAAGCCCCTGTGTCGTCGGCTGTAGTCTGACCCTCGTAGATCTCTCCCTCATCGCTGTTATCGGAGAATATTTCAATAATGCAGTTGGCACAGATGCTGCCCGATACTGAGCCGACCTCCAAATCATAGTCGAAGATGACAGGGGGGAGTAGTATAGCATCGCCGCCCTCTGGCAGATTTATACCCGACCGCGTATTGTCGTATATACTATTTTGACTGATGGTATTGCCAATTGCGCTCAAACTACGAACCTCTACACCGTAGTCGCCGTTATGTGCGATGATGTTGTCGGGGCCGATGACATTGTTGCTGGCGCCATTTTCTATGAAAATTCCGACAACTTGATTACCAAAAGCCTCTGTCGCGGTCGCATCTGTACCAATCAGGTTGCCTGTAATGATGTTGTTAGATGTCCCGAAGAGACCGATTCCATCACTGTTGCCGCTGCTCAGATTGCCCTGGCCCATTGGTCCCGAACCGATACCCCTGTTACCACCAATGATGTTATGGTGAGCCTGCTCGTTCAGGATAATTCCCGCGCCAGAGAAATTGATGATCTGTAGACCATGGATTGTGTTCCCCTCGGAAATTATTTCCAAACCAGGTGTCCACTCTCCTTCCAGGGCATTGCTGCCTTCTAGGACCACCCCGGCGTTGCTGGCGTCAATGGTCATATAGCCCTGGCTGACGGGTGGCAGACCGCTGGTGAGGTAAATGATGGTCGGCGCGTTGGGTGGGAATACGTCAGGATCGAAGGTGATCGTGTCGCCAATCTGAGCATCTTCCAATGCTTGGCGCAGGGTGCTGGGGCCGCTGTCAGCAGCGCTGGTGACAATGATGGTCTCCCCTTGCGGTAAAGGTGTCGGCGTTACTGAAGTCGCCGAGGGCTGTACCGGGGTTGGTGTGAACATCTCGGGGGTGGCAGTTGGAGATGGACTTGGTCCACAGCTATTCAAAGCAAGGGAAAGAACTGTCACAATAAGTAATACTGAAGTGACCTTTTTCATTGTTCACCTCCGTTATGTTAGCTAACCAGGATATAACTAACATAATTATTGACTATTCCATCATTTTCTAACATTATACTTCAATAAATTCCATCGATTTTTCCTGCATATTTATAAATATTTTGGGTGCGGCACTGGTTAAGCTGTCCATTGTGTCCACACGGTGTTATTTAGTTCATTGTATCCATTGTTTCCATAGTGTTCAATAAGTTTCCTGTTCAGATAGGGCGGCAAACTTGTTGACGGGAATTGCCCTTGGGTAGCTTATGTGTTATGAGAATTAATTGAATCTTCGAGAAAAAGTATATTCTTCATGGAATACCCTGTAGCTTGCTGCGGTGATAGGAGTTTTGAAAAATTTGCTAGTTTATTGTGATAGGGTTTGCCTGGTTTGACCGGGGTCTATCTGACAATTTTGCTGTCAAAGATGGACTTGCTCATGCAGCAGCGTTTTCACTTGAGACTATTTTAGGGGTAAAATGGTTTTAGCAATGAACTCCAGTATATTTGATAAAACGGGCTGGCGGTTGGGGCGTTGGCTGGTAACAGGTTTCGTGATTATGGCCGTTGGCGTGCTCTCTCCATCCAGCGTCCAGCAATCGATGTTCCCGATGTATGCCTTTGTCATAGGGGGGCTGCTTATACCAGAGATGATGCGGTTGTTTCCTCAAACGCGACAGAGGGCAACAGCGGCCAGTGTAATCGGTGATGCGGCGATTATTACCGTTTTAACATTGGGGTTGAACCATAGACTGATCCTATTGTATGCCGTTTTGATCATAGCCAGCTCATCTCTGACTGCGTGGTACAAACCATTGCTCTTGAGTCTTGCAGCTATCGGGACAAATATCGCGGCCTACCCCCAGCCGTTAGTTGGTATTGTTGTTGGCGGCATCGCCTTTTCTCTCACCGGAGCAATTTCCAGCGCTATTGGATACTGCTTAGCACGTGAGGATGTCTTACGAAATGAACTGAGGAAGAAAATTGAAAACCGCTCCGACCGGCTTTCGATGTTGTCTCACGAAATACGCACTCCTTTAGCACTAATTCAGGCATCGGTAGAATTGATCTTAGATGGAGCTCCAGGTCCATTGACTGATCAGCAGCGCACATTTGTTGAAAACGTAGACGAGAATGCCAGACATATTATGACTCTGGCCGAGAATATGCTAACGCAGAGTAAGCTTGAGTCTGGATTTTTCACCCCTGTCTTCCAGCTTACTGATGTGCGCGATATCATTCGGGCGGTTGTAGCAAATATGCGCATCTTCACAGCGTGGCGGGGTCAGAATATCCAAACATATTATCCCCAGGTTTTACCTCGGATAAATATTGACTCTATGCTCTTGAAGCAAGCCCTGACCAATATCACCCAGAATGCCATCCATCACACTTCAGCTGGAGGTCGAATTATCATATCTGTCGCTAGAAACGATTTAGGAATGTTGATATCGATAACAGACGATGGCGCAGGGATGTCCGCCGAGCACCGCCAGCAGCTCTTTCGAAGGTTTGCAACCAGCGGAGAAGGAACCGGTTTGGGTCTGGTGATTGTTAAAAAGATTATGGAACTGCACGGCGGACAGGTATATGTGGATACCAGCCTTGGCCGGGGGACGACATTCTTTTTAACGCTCCCTGTTGCAATTCAACAAACTGAAGACGAAATAGTGTCATCTCAACAAACCACAGCCCCATTTCTTTTTAAGAAAATAGATGGAACAGACCATGCCTGAAAAACCAGTTGTACTCGTTGTGGACGATGAACCCCAAATGGTTGGGGTGGTCAGCTATGCACTCCAGGTTGCTGGCTTTGATGTACTTGCTGCTTACAATGGAGAACAGGCGCTCCGCAGGATTGAGGAGCGCCATATAGACCTGGTGATATTGGATGTGATGATGCCCGGTCTGGACGGATTCGAGGTGTGCCGCCGGATACGGTGTGATACGAGTATCCCGGTTTTGATGTTGACAGCCAAGTCTGACCAGACTGATGTGATAGCCGGGCTAGAAATAGGTGCCGACGATTATATACTCAAACCCTTCAGTACACGCGAGCTGGTGCTGCGCGTTCAGGCTATCCTTCGGCGCACTGGCCAAAGCCAGGTGGAAATCAACAGCGGCCAGCTCCACATTGATTTACTAAAGCACACGGTAACGTTGGATGGACATACAGTGGACTTGACGGTGCTTGAATTCCGCTTGTTGGCCTGCTTAGCTAAAAATGCCGGACGGGTTCTAAGCACGAAGGAGCTTCTTAAAAAAGTGTGGGAACTGGAAAACTGGGAAGGGGGACGGGAGATGATCAAAGTTGTGATTCACCGTCTGAGACAAAAGGTAGAGCCTGACCCAGAAGCGGCTCGCTACATTCGGACTGTTCGGGGGGTGGGCTACCAGTTTAACCAGGAAAATCTCTGAGAACTGTTACCAAACTGTAACTTCAACGTAACCTATGAGCAACCATAGTCATTCTTGCTTGTGCAATAATGTTTGAACAGAAAGCAGTTTAGTTAAATCATATAAAAGGAGAAATAGAATGATCATACGACGGAAATACTTTTTGTTTGTAATTTTGTTGATTGCTGGACTAATTCTATCTGCTTGCGGCACAAGCGACACTGCTAATGAACAACCTGCAGATGTGCCCGAGGTAGAGGTAGAGGTAGAGGCAGCAGCAGAAGAAGAGCCTGCCAGCATACCTGAGGTCAGCGGCCCACTGACTGTCTTGTGCGGCATGCAAGAGGATTGGTGTCAGGCCGCGGTTCAGGCTTTCGAGGCTGAAACCGGGATCGAGACTTCGATGGTACGGCTGTCATCTGGTGAAGCGTTGGCACGTTTGCAAGCTGAGAAAGGTGCCCCCTCGTTTGATGTGTGGTACGGCGGACCCAGCCTAGGACCTAGCGCGGCAGCTGAAGAGGGCCTTATCGAGTCTTATGTGCCAGAAAACAGCAGCTTCATACCTGAAGCGCTAAAGGACCCGAATGGTGTTTGGACCGGCATTTACGTAGGAGCTCTCGGATTCTGTTCCAATAAGGAGTTGCACGATGAATTAGGTGCCGAAGCACCGTCCTCCTGGCAGGATTTGC
>JAUXFJ010000125.1 GCA_030620065.1 Anaerolineaceae bacterium | reverse complement strand
TATCTGGCACACAAGCAAAGCATACCGATTAAAACGTTTGAGCACCTTGAAGGCGGTCATGGCAGGTTTACCCGTATTATCATTTACGCGCGTGCGATGTAAACGATCTGCATCTTTCAATAGTGGCAGGTTGACAAATTTGCTATTCCAGAGCGGATTATCCATTACCAAGCAATGGTAAATCTTCTCAATTGTTCTATTCTTGAATTGTTCGTTCAGGGCGCGATGGGTTTGGGGATTGCGCCCAAGGAGCATTACACCGCTGGTTTCTTTATCCAAACGGTGAATTATCCAGACTTTTCCATATTTTGGTTCGAAGACTGTCGCCAGATGGGGCAGGCTAAGGTCGTATCCATCCTGAATGGATAAGAGACCGGCTTGTTTGTTAATCACGATCAGGTCGAAATCGATATAGAGAAGCATACTTTGGGGGTCAAAAGCTGTCGTTGAGCTTGATTTTTTATTCATAGTATGTTGGAAACGCAGCAGATAAAAAAATAATTCAAGCGCCAGATTACCAGCGCTTGAATTATTAATAATAGGTTAGGCTTCGAAGCAGCTGACGGATATGATACCTGGACCAGCATGAACCACAATGGCTGGCGGTATAAGATAGACAGGGACATCTTTAAGACCCAGGGTAGCTTTGAATTCTTTGGCCAATTCAACTGCCGTACCCTCTGCTTCACAATGGCTTACTGTTAGATGGGGGTCAGGGTTCGATTGACATATTTGGATCACAAGATCTTTAATTGATGCTAGTGCCCGTTTAAATGTGCGCTGTTTGTCAAATGATTGCACTTTTCCATCTCTCAGGGTTAAGATAGGTTTGACCTGCAGAATACTGCCAATCAAAGCTGACGCACCACCGATACGGCCACCTTTATGAAGGTACTCGAGTGTGTCAACTAAAAAGTAAACACGTTCTCTCGATGCCATATTGAGAATCTCTGTTTTTAGCGTGTTGATTGGCATACTAGCCTGAGTCCACTTGTGGGCTTGTAGAACGAGCGAACCAAGCCCGCTGGCAACCGTGCGCGTGTCTACGATGTGGATATCAGCATTGGGGAACTCATCAGCTGCAACTGTAGCATTTCTGAAAGTACCACTGACCTCAGCGGAGGGGGCAAGGACTATTATAGTATCACCAGCGTGGGTGTATTTTTTAAATAGTGGGTTATAAAAACCAGGTGATGGGGGTGCTGTTCCAGGAAGTTTTGATAAAGCACGGAGTTTCTTGATGAAAGTCGGTGTGTCGATTTCGGTATCATCACGGTATGCTACTTCACCGAAAGTGATGAACTGGGGCAGTGTATCGATTCCCAGTTTGGAAAGCTGTTCAAGAGGCAACCCGCAAGTTGTATCGGCGATAATTCGAATCATGGTTTACTCCTATAAAAGAATAAATGAATTGATGAAAAGCAAATATCTTGGACTGAATAAAATTATGTTAAGAAATTATTAGTACTAGTTGGCGAATGAAAAAGGCTAATGCTGTCCTCCTTTCGGTGATAGGGCTATTCGCACTATTATATATCAATGTTATGAGATTTTTATACGGAGTCATAAGATCCACAATCATCAATGTGAATCGAAGGTGGATCATTTATTTTATTAACTAAAAATCCCACGAAATGGTCAGCATTATGGAGATATTAGGTAAAAAACGTATCAAACAGACGGCAGTAGGGTTTTACAATTTGGGCAGTTCTTCTCATTATTCCTAACTACAAAACCACATTTTAAGCAAGTGCGTGGTTGCACATCCCCCAAGGGTGCCCCGCAAGCAATGCAGCGTCCTGCAGCAATTTCATTTGCTGTATTGCAATAGGAGCAAATGGATCGACGCAATCTATCTGAAAGGGTATAACCAATACCGTGCTGCTTTGCTGATTGAGCAATCACCTCCCAGACTTCCTCTGCTAATTGTAATGATTCCATATCTTGCGCAAGGTCATCAATACGATTGATCAAGGAAAAAGGATTACGAAGTGCACTGAGAGCAGTCATGCCGAGGCTAGCAGCAACGCCCAACCATGCCTGTTTGCCGATTTGGATGCTTATGCCATCTGGCACTTTATGAATGGCTACGGTCATGGCGGTTTGTCCTCCAGACCTGGCATATGGAGAAGTTGCGATCTGTACGGCAATTTTCGTGCCCTTTCCGACTTGTTGTACCTGGTAATTCCCTCGATGATAATGAGCGATTAAATCTCGTGCAATATCTTGCGGTTGAATGTCTCCATGAAATATTCGTGTATCCATATGTTCCTTTTGTTCCACTCTCCTCAAGCTGGATTAATTTAATCTTATTATAGATTATAATCTTATGCTAGGAAATGAAGCTAGATTATATGGAGTATTTATGGAAAATCGGTGGCTAAAACCGATAGTGATATTGATTATATCCTGTTTAATATTGGGTTTTACAATGCTTTTGCCCGTTTCTGCAGCAATTACTGGTCAGCAGCCAACGGTTGATATTCCAACGGTAACAAGCTCGCCACGGGGTGCTTATGTGGTCGTTAACGCAGCGACAGCGGATGCAGACTCAATCAACGTGCGTGCGGGCCCCAGTCCGCTTACTGAAAAGGTTGGTGTTCTATTGGTGGGACAGGAAGCTAACGCAGTTGGACGTTATGGGGATTGGATCCAAATAGAATACCCGGGTGTGCCTGGGGGGAAGGCTTGGGTATTTGGTAATTTGGTTACTCTATTTGGCGGGGATGTGCCGGTCGTAGAGCCACCAGCTACTTCGACACCACAGACCACAAAAACGATTGATCCTACTTTAGCAGCCCAATTCATCATCACCGCGCAACCCTCAAGGCTGCCTACATTTACTGAGCCAGCCCCTTTGAGTATCCCTACCTTTGCTCCAGAAACAGGTGCAACTGCACCTGGCAATATTCCGATGGGATTTGTAATCATTGGTTTAGGTGCGTTAGGTATATTTATTGGTTTAATATCCTTAATACAAGGCAGGTAAAACTCTCTGCGAAAAGTATTAGAAAATAAATAATCAGATGATGCTATTCTAAATCACTGATCTCTTCCCAGTGACCCCTTATATTGCGTGGGGATGAGCCATAGCGAAGGCGACGTTTAATTGTACTCATACTTGAACAGGCTTTCTCTATTTCAGGCAAGGCTGCTAAGGTAGCTATTTTTCCTTTTTTGATTAGTTTATCAGGATCAACTTTATCGAGAAGGTTGTAATTGCCTACCGAGGGGCGAATAATTACATCCGGTTTATCGATGATCAACCGTAATTCACTAAGTTTTTCTGTAGTGATTTCTACTGAACGAGCGAATATTTTAAGCGCTTCAACAAGTCGTACCTTCGATAAGCGTTCAATAACAGAAGAAGGGCCTGGAACTGCGAAGGGCAGAGGAAGGTTGTCTGGGTCATATTCCTTTGACTTCTGATGCAATACAACGGCAACAATAGGAAGGCTTGGATTGAGCCAGCGAGCTGACGTTACTGGAACAGGATCCAGCACACCGCCGTCCATCAGAACTTTCCCGCCAACTTCGTGAATTGGCAAGACGCCTGGAACCGCGATTGTGGCTAAGACTGCGTCAACTGCTTTGCCTTTATTTAACACGATTTCGTTTCCGTTCCTAAGACTTACAGCGGTCGCCACGAATGGGATGTCAAAGTCTTCGATCTTTTTATCACCCAACATTTCGAACAACATATTTGATATACCCGAAACACCCAGCAACGAAGGTTTATCCTCAGGGTTGCGTCTGAATGAGCGTGCCGTATTTAGGTTTCTTGCAGCACTTTCGATCTCCTGGGTAGAAAAACCGGCTGCGAACACTGATCCAACAAGTCCGCCAGCGCTTGTGCCAGCAACACCGCATATCTTGAAGCCGTTTTCTTGCAGACAGCGAATGACTCCAATGTGTGCTATACCGCGGACACCTCCACCGCCTAATGCAATTACTATATCCATCATTAAATGTCCTTTGCTACCTCTATCCAGCTGATTCTTGTGATAACACATCAATAAGTGATGAAGCATCTTTTTCAGAATTATATCCTTGTATGGATACCCGTGTGATGTTGTGTTCCTGCCATTCAAGAATTGTTACCTCGATATTATGGTACGAGTCTGGTTTAAGTCTTAATGCTTGCGGATTGATATGCGAGGTAGGAGGGGCGCATGCTTTCTTCTAAGCTGGAGATAGTTCTGTGTTAAAATTAACTCTAATGGATGTAAAAATAGTCGCCAGGAATCGCAAAGCGCGGTTTAATTATCATATCTTGGAAACCTTTGAAGCGGGATTAGCTTTGAAGGGGAGTGAGATTAAATCTATCCGTGCCGGACAGGTAAGTTTGCAAGAGGCTTATGTACGTACGAACGGAAAAGAAGCATGGCTTGTTGGGGCACATGTTGCACCATACGAACAAGCAGGTTTGTTTAACCATGACCCTAACCGCGAGCGAAAACTCTTGCTGCACCAGCGTGAGATCCACAAGCTGTGGGATGAAGTGCGCATTAAGGGCATGACGATCATACCTATCAAAATGTACCTAAAGGAAGGACGGGCGAAAGTTGAGATCGGCCTTGCGAAAGGAAAAAGGCAATACGACAAACGTGAATCGATCAAGAAACGTGATCTCGCTCGTGAAGACAGTCGACGCAGCAAGGGACGGTAACATTAACTGAGCTTTGTCTAAGATATATCATTAGTTCGAGAGAATAATTACTAGTAATTGACAATTAATAAAATATAGATTTAATTTTATTTAACAATTCGAGTGTGATATATGGTTTCGAGAAGAGAATTTTTAAAATTATCTGGCTTGGCTTTAGGCGGGTTAGCTTTACCTTCCTGGGCTAAGGAATTTTTCCTTGGGCAGAACCAATTTCCACAAGCTGACCGGTTGGGAAGGATCTGCGCCGGGGATGAAGGCGCACACTTTGACTTGAGAGCTGGACCAAGTTGGAATTCATCAACGCGTGGTACGGTTTGGCGGGATGATGTTATTGTTTGGCAGCGTGAAGTTGTGGCGAACCAACTGGATTACAACCAATTCAACCAGAAGTGGGTTGAAACCCCTGACGGGTATATTTACAGCCCATATGTTCAACCTGTGAAAAACATTCTCAACCAAGCACTATCTGAATTACCGCAAACAGAGTCCGGCGAAAAGGGGATGTGGGTGGAGATAAGCACGCCGCTTGTTGATATTATCCCAGCTACCACGCCAAGCTCATATTGGATCCGAGAAACTTTGCACCCGCGTATCTATTACAGTCAAGTATTTTGGGCATACGAGATTCGTCAGGCAAATGGAAAGATCGAATACCGGCTCAAGGAGCTTTATGGTGCAGATCCTGACAGTTATTGGGTAGATGCATCTGCTTGCCGTCCAATCACCGAAGAAGAAATTACCCCGATCCATCCCGAGGCAGAGGATAAACGCATTGAAGTTGATTTGAATCAC